>JANMSU010000092.1:0-9920 GCA_031389835.1 Chloroflexota bacterium | reverse complement strand
ACCCCGGTCGCGGCCGCGCGACCGCGCCACGAGAGTGGCCACACCGTCCAGACCCACAGCGGGCCGAGGATCATCAGCAGGTCCTGCCGGAATCCGGCGGTCGCGCCAAAGGCCGCGCTCGCGATCAGCGTGGCCGTCAGGCCACGGGCATGCGTATGCGTGAAGCACGCAGCCAGCGCGATCGTGAGCAGCCCGAGAAGCGTGTACGGATACGCGACCTCGCTGTACTGCCAGACCAAAGGACTGAACGCGAACCCGAGCGCGACGAATGCGGCCGACCGATCCGACGCGAATCTCCGCGCGAAGAGGAAGAGCGCGGCCGCGGCGAGCGCGCTCGCGATCATCGACACGACGACCAATGCGCTGTTGCTGTCGCCGGTGACTTGTCGTGCGAAGGCGGCCACGGCGACGTAAAGGAGATAGCCCGGCGGATGCGGGCGCTGCATCGCTGTGACGTAATCGACGTGGAAGCCGTCTTCGAGCGCGCGCGCGTACAGGACAGAGTCCCAGGCCCACAGCTGTCCCGACACGAAAGGCACGCGCGTTGCCAGCGTCAGCGCGAAGAGCGCCGCCGCGATATGCGCCGGGCGCATCGACCACCGCCTCCCCACCGATTCCCGACGCAGAGACTAGCGCGGCTCGAGAGCCGATCGCGTCTCAGGCCGCGGCCGCGCCGACCCTCTCGCGTCCGCCACGCGCGAACTGGAGGCCAAGCGCGACCACGAAGGCCGCGAGCCCGAGAGCGTCCTGCAGCGTTCCCGGCGCGAGGAGCAGCAGGCCCGCGCCCACGAGCAGCGCGCGTTCCGGCCACGTCGTGGGCCGGAGCAGGTAGCCACCGACACCCGCCACCACGGCGACGATGCCGATGATCGCGGAGATCGATGCGATGACCGCCTGCGTCACGGGGACGTCTCGCCAGAGAAGCGCGAGGCCGTCGGGCTGCGTGAACATGAACGGCACGAGGAAGCACGGCAGGGCGTACTTCCACGTGAGCATCATCGTCCGGTAGGGATTGCCGCGTGTTATCGCCGCCGCAGCGAACGGCGAGAGGGCCACCGGCGGCGAGACCTCACTCAGGACGGCGTAGTAGAAAACGAACATGTGCGCCGCCGGCAGCGGCACGCCGAGCTGAGCGAGCGCGGGGATGACCGTCGGCACCGCCACGAGATAGGTCGCGGTGATCGGAAGCGACAGGCCGAGGACCCACAGGACGACGCCCGCGACCACGAGCGTGAGGAAAAGGTTGCCCAGGCCGAGCGTGAGGATGAGGCTGGACACCTTCAGGCCGAGACCGGTCTGCAGCAGCACGCCGACGATGATCCCCGCGACCGCGGTGGTCGCGGCCACGCTGAGGACCTGTCTCGTGCCCGCGGAGAGGGCCTCGACGAGCTTGCCCGGCCGCAGCGCGGTGTCGCTGCGGATGTACGAGACGAGGATGGCCACGACGATCGACCAGAACACGGCCGTGATCGTCGTGAAGCCGAGCAGCAGGAAGCCGATGATCGCGAAGAGCGACGTGTACTGGTACCAGTAGCGCGCCGTGAGCTCCCAGAAGCCCGGCGCATCGAGCGCGACCTGACGCGTGCCCATGCGGCGCGCGTCGATCTCGATCATGAGCAGGATGCCGAGGTAGTAGAGGATCGTCGGCATCATCGCCATGACCACGATGTCGAGGTAGCTGATCTTCAGGATCTCTGCCATGAGGAACGCCGCGGGCCCGAGCACCGGTGGTGAGATGACCGCGCCGATCCCGCCCGCGGAGAGGATCGCGCCCGACGAATCTCGGTCGTGTCCCGCTTTCTTCAGCATCGGGTAGCAGATCGAGCCCAGCGTCACCGTCGTCGCGACGCCGGAGCCCGAGACGGTGCCGAGCAGGAACGATGCGAGCGTCACTGTGCGCGCCGCGCCGGTGGGTCGCTTACCGGTGAGCGCGAAGGCGAGGTCGACGTAGAACTTGCCGGCTTTGGTGTACTCGAGGATCGCGCCGTAGATGGTGAACAGGATGATGAACGTCGCCGCCACCTGTAACGGCGTACCGAGCATGCCATCGAGGCCGAGGTACTGGTTCGCGATGATGTCGTCGAGATCTTTCGGCGGTCCGCGGAAGGGGCCGGGCATGAAGTCGGCGAAGTACGCGTACGCGATCGCGACGAGCCCGATGACGGGCAGATGCCACCCGGTCGTCCGGCGCCCAGCCTCGAGCACGAGGGCAAGCGCGAGGACGCCGAACACGAAGTCCGACGGTGTTGGCTCCGCCACGCGGTAGATGACCTGCTCGAAGTTGATGAAGATGTAGGCCGTGATCGCGATCGCGCCGGCCGCGGGCAGGAGATCCAGCAGCGTGATGCTGTTGCGGAAGCGTGGCAGTGCCGGGTAGAGGAGGAACGTCAGAAGAAGCGTGCCGGTGAGGAAGATCATGACGTAGATCTGTGGCGTCGTGATCGTCTGATCGAACACGCGGAAGCTCGGGACCACGATGCTCGTGAGCGGGATCTGCGCGCCAGCGATCGCGAAGTAGAGAGCGAAGAGCGTGACGGCCACCGCGATAGCGGTGACGACCGTGGCCCAAACGCCGGTCAGTGTGCGTGTCCGAGCTTCCTGCTCGAACTCTTCGATGAGCTCCTTGGTCTTCTCGTCCGCAAGGATCCCGTCGAGGTCGGGCCGATCGATGAGCTCGGCGGACTCGTCCGCGGGTCGCGGTGGGGTGCTCATCGCGCGGCGAGGAGCGTCAGGGCGAACGGCTTCCGTTCCGCCCTCACGTTGACCACGGTCTCGCCAAATCGCGCGAGCAGGTCGCAGTTCCATCGCGCGGTCGTGATGCGCTGCTGTCCGAGCGGCGCGATGCGGATCACGAGCTTGCCTGACGCGCTTGGCGGAGCCGCCGAGGCCCACCAGCCGTCCGGCTCCTGGACGATCGGGCCGTCCCAGCGGAAGTACTCGATCGAACGAATGTCCTTCGAGCGCACCCGCTGGAGCTCGAGGTCGTCGCCATCACGCTGGAACTCCTCCCACACCGCGACGTCGTAGATCGACTGGCGGTAGGAGTACCGCATCGCCTCACCGTCGTCCAGCGGCCCCAGGCACTCGGTCGCGCCGTCGCTCACCGTGAGAACGGGAACGGGGGTGGCAAGCGCCACCCCCGTCACCACTGTCAGCGCGCCGAGAAGGGCGATCAGCCCCCGACGCATGCCTCTACTACGTCTCGGCGCAGCCGAGCGGAGCAGGACGGTCGGCCGATCTCATCGGACGACCACCTACTGCTTCCAGACGCCCTTCGCCTTATAGAAGTCGATCGCGCCCTCGTGGAACGGGATCGGCGATCCGACGATCGCGGTCTCGAGCTTCAGGTTCTTCGCTTCGCTGTGGATCGTCTCGAGGTCGCTCTTGCTGTCGAACATCGTCGTGAGGATCGCCCTCGCGAATGCCGCGTCGAACTTGGCATTCACGACGAGCAGGTTCTGTACGCCGGACACGGTGATCTCCGGGTTGTCCTTGTAGGCGCCGGCCGGGATCTTCACCGGCACATAGAACGGGCCGTACGTGCTGGCCATCTTCGCGATGCCCTCGTTCAGGTCGATGAACTTCAGCTTGGTGGCGTTGGCGAGCTCGTTCACCGCTGCCGTGGGCAGTCCACCGCTCCAGAAGAACGCGTCGATCCGGTTGTCGCGCAGCGCGTTCGCGGAGTCGGCGATGCCGAGGCGCTCGCGCTGGATGTCTGTCGCGGGGTTGAGGCCGTATGCCTCGAGCGTGCGGTTGCCGATGATCTCCGTGCCCGAGCCCGCGGCGCCCATCGAGACGCGCTTGCCCTTGAGGCCCGCGACAGTCGTAATGCCGGAGCCGTCCTTCGTCACGAGGTGCGTGAAGTTCGTGTAGAGGACGGCCAGGACTTTCGCATCGACCTTCTCGGTGAACTGTGGCGCCTTCGCCACGGTGGCGTCGTACGCGGTATCGGCGAGCGTGAACGCGAGGTCGGCCTTGGCCTGGCCGATGAACTTCATGTTGTCCACCGACGCGGTGGTCTGCTGCGCGCTCGCGGCGACCTTCATCTTCTTGGTGAGCACGTCGGCAAGGCCAGCGCCGTAGACGATGTACACACCGCCGGTCCCGCCGGTGACGATGTTGAGGGTCCTGCCCTCGAAGTTCGGCGTTGCCGACGCGGCCGCGGTGCCCGCCGGCACCGTCGCGGTCGGGGCGGCTTGCCGGGGTGCGGCGCACGCGGCGGCCACCAGTAGCAGCGCCGCGAGCGGTGCGGATGTGCGCAACGAACGTCTCATCTCTCAGCCTCCCAGTGATCGGAGTTTAGGTGCGTGGTCTTTTCAGCCTCAGTGTGCGCCGGTCCTCCGCCGCCTTCATGCGGCGTCGTTCATCGTCCGTCTCGGCAAGCAGGGAAGGAAGCGGCACGGGCCGGCCGTTCTCGTCGGTCGAAACGAACACGAGGTACGCCGACGCTACATGAACGGCCTTCCCGGTGAGCAGGTCTTCGGCGTCGACGCGCACGCCCACCTCCATGCTCGATCGTCCGACGTGGTTCACCGACGCCGTGGCCGTCACGAGATGTCCGACGTAGACCGGCGCGAGGAAGGAGAGCTCGTCGATCCGCGCCGTGACAACGCGCGAGCGCGCGTGGCGCGTCGCGGCTGCTCCGGCGCAGGCGTCGATGAGCTTCATGATCTCGCCGCCATGCACATTGCCGTACGGGTTCGCGTCTGACGGGAGCATGGTCCGCGACATGATCGTCTTCGACGCGGCGACGGGCTTTGCATCGCTCATTCGTCCGAATCCTAGACTCCAGGCGATGTCAGTCCTGTCGCGTGAGGAGTTGCGCGCCGCGCTCGCGGCCGTTCCGCCGCTGGTGGAGGGGCTCGATCTGCAGGTGCAGCCAAATGGCATCGACCTGCGCGTCGATCGCGTGCAGCGGCTCACTTCTCCGGGCCTCCTCGGCGAGGCCGACAACGTGCGCGAGCCGGCGGCCCGAGAGGATGTCCAGGTCGACAAGGACGGCTGGTGGGACCTGCACCGCGGCGCTTACGTCATCACCTATCAGGAGAAGGTGAATCTTCCGACCGACATCATGGCGCTCGCGCGACCGCGCTCGACGCTGCTTCGTTCCGGCGTCGCGATCCACGCGGCGGTGTGGGACGCCGGCTATTCGGGCCGCGGTGAGGGACTGCTGTCGGTCCTGAACGCGCGCGGCTACCGGCTCCAGCGCGGCGCGCGCGTGCTCCAGCTGGTGTTCTTCCGGCTCTCGTCGCCGACGGCCGAGGGCTACAAAGGTCGCTATCACGGGGAGAACGCGGGGTGACGAAGCCGACGATCCGAATGGAGCCGAACGGTCCGTACGTCGTGACCGGCCCGCTCACGATCGTCGACGCGGACGGGAACGAGATCCACGTCGAGGACGGGCGCAGCGTGAAGCTCTGCCGGTGCGGCCATGCGGCGAAGAAGCCGTACTGCGACGACACGCATCGCCGCGTCGACTTCGTCTCGCGTCCTTCGTTCCTGCCGGAGCCGGCCAAGGAGCGCTAGGTATCAGTTCTTGAATATGCCTTGACAGGTATATTCCTAACGAGATATATAGTACGTCATGAACGCCACGCTGACAGCGCTAGCCGAGCCGAACCGCCTCCGTATCGTCGAGCTCCTACGCGACAGACCGCGCCCTGTAGGGGAGATCGCCAAACGCCTCCGACTACGTCAACCACAGGTGTCGAAGCACCTCCGCGTGCTGAGCGACGCCGGTCTGGTGGACGTGCGTCCGGTCGCGCAGCAGCGCATCTACCAGCTGCGGTCGGAGCCTTTCGACGAGCTCGACACCTGGCTCGAGACGTTCCGGCGCGGGGCGAGCGACCGGATGGATCGGTTGGAAGTGTTGATCAGCGAGCGAAAAGCGAAGAAAGAACGGGAGAAAGATCATGACGACTAAGACGAAGTACGAGACCACGCTGAGCCTACCCTCGGATCGCGAGATCCTGATGACGCGCAAGTTCGACGCGCCGCGCGACGTCGTGTGGGACACGATCACGGATCCCAAGCTCATCCCACAGTGGTACGGTTTCGCCGCCGACGAGACCGAGGTCAAGAAGATGGACGTGCGTCCCGGTGGGAAGTGGCAATACATCACGCGCACGTCTGGCGGCGAGGTCGTCGACTTCCACGGCACGTACCGCGAGGTCGTCGCTCCAAGGAAGCTCGTTTACAGCTTCCTCTTCGGCGACATGCCCGAGGGAGACGGGTTCGTGGAGATCACGCTCGTCGAAAAGGATGGCGTGACCGAGCTGCGGGATCGCGGCGTCTTCGACACCAAGGAGCAGCGTGACGCCGTCATCGCGACCGGCATGGAAGAGGGTGCGCGGGAGACCTACGAGCGTCTGTCCCAGCTGATCGCGACGCGCGTCGCCTAACGCGTCACCGTTCGAGGCTCGGCAGGTCGATCGCGGACTTCTCCGCGAACTGCCGGGCCTCGTCGTATCCGGCATCGGCGTGGCGCATCACGCCGGTGCCGGGGTCGGTCGTCAGGACGCGGCGCAGCTTTTCGCGGCCAAGCGCGCTGCCGTCGGCGACCGCGACCATCCCGGCGTGGATCGAGTTCCCGATGCCGACGCCCCCGCCGTGGTGCACAGATACCCACGTCGCGCCGGCCGATGCGTTGACGAGTGCGTTCAGGATCGGCCAGTCCGCGATCGCGTCACTGCCGTCCTTCATCCCCTCCGTCTCGCGGAACGGCGACGCGACGGACCCGGAGTCGAGGTGATCGCGACCGATGACGATCGGCGCCCGGAGCTCGCCGCGCTCGACGAGGTCGTCGATCCGCTCGCCAAACAGAGCGCGCTCGCCGTACCCGAGCCAGCACACACGCGCGGGTAGCCCCTGGAACGGCACGCGGTCCTGCGCGAGGCGGATCCAGCGCGCGAGCGTCTCGTTCTCGGGAAAGAGCTCGAGCACGAGGCGATCGGTGCGGTGGATATCCGCCGTATCGCCGGACAGCGCCACCCAGCGGAACGGTCCGCGCCCTTCGGCGAACAGCGGGCGGATGTACGCCGGGACGAAGCCCGGGTAGCTGAAAGCGTCGGCGAAGCCCGCTTCTTTGGCCTCGCCTCGCAGGTTGTTCCCGTAGTCGAAGGCGACCGCCCCGGCCTTTGCCAGCGCCACGATCGCCTCGCAGTGACGCGCCATCGATTCGCGGGACCGTCGGACGTAGCCGTCCGGGTCACGCGCGCGCAGAGCTTTCGCATCCTCGACACCCGCGGGGACGTACCCGTCGAGGGGATCGTGCGCGCTGGTCTGATCGGTGACGACGTCAACGCGGACGCCCCGGCGCGCCAGCTCCGGCAGCACCTCCGCCGCGTTGCCGATGAGCCCGATGCTCCGCGGCGTCCTATCCCGCAGTGAGCGCTGCGCGATCTGGAGCGCGTCGTCGAGCGTTGGCGCGATCTCATCGAGGAAACCCTGTCTGCGGCGGCGCTCCGCGTTCGCCTGATCGACCTCGACGATCAGCCCGACGCCCTCGTTCATCGTGATGGCGAGCGGCTGCGCTCCGCCCATTCCGCCGAGCCCGGCGGTCACGACGAGGCGGCCCGCGAGCGTCCCGCCGAAGTGTTTGCGAGCGACGGCCGCGAACGTCTCGTAGGTGCCCTGCAGGATCCCCTGCGTGCCGATGTAGATCCACGACCCCGCGGTCATCTGGCCGTACATCGTCAGGCCCGCATCCTCGAGCTCGCGGAACTTCTCCCACGTCGCCCACTTCGGGACGAGGAGCGCGTTGGCGATAAGCACGCGCGGCGCCCACTCGTGCGTGCGGAACACTCCGACCGGCTTGCCCGACTGCACGAGCAGCGTCTCGTCGTTCTTCAGCCGGCGAAGCGTGGAGAGGATGCGGTCGAACGATTCCCACGAGCGCGCGGCGCGACCGGTGCCGCCGTAGACGATGAGCTCGTCGGGATTCTCGGCCACCTCGGGATCGAGGTTGTTCTGGATCATCCGGAACGCGGCCTCCTGCGGCCACGCGCGGCAGGCGAGCGTCGTGCCGCGCGGAGCCCGAACGGCGCGCGCTGTGACGGTCATGGGGACGATTGTCCACCCAGGCCGTGACGGTCGAGGAAACCCTGCACCGCGGCGTTCCAGGCCGGCGCGGCCTCCCGCGGAGCCGCGTGATGCGCACCGGGCAGCACCAGGAACTCGGCGCCGGGGATCCATGACGCCCACTCGCGTGAGCCCTCGATGGTCGCGCGCGGCTCGCGCTCTCCGACGATGACGAGCGTCGGCACGCGGATCTTCGCAAGGTCGGCCTTACGCGGTCGCTGATCCCAGTCGCGGAGGACCGCGATCGCGCGCGCGATGTCTTCGGACGTGCGACCGAGACCGGTTCCCGTCGTCGCGATCATGCGCCCGAGCGGTGACGCGGCGAAGACCGGATCGGTGGTCGGTGGCTCATCACCACCCTCGACATCCGCGGGCTGCCGCGCGATGACGGGGCGCCCTGCGCGCGCGTCCGCGACCTGTCGCTCGAGCCAAGCGCGACCGACTCCGTCGAGGTAGGGGACCGTGTGCCCGATGATCAGCGCCAGCGCGCGCTCGGGATGGTCGACGGCGAACTGCGCCGTGATCACGCCGCCGAGCGACGAGCCGCCGACGATGGCCCGCTCGATGGCCAGGGCATCGAGGAGGTTCTCGAGATCGCCTGCGAGGTCCGACGCGCTCCAGTCGCCGTCGGGACTTGACGAGCGACCCGTGCCGCGCCGGTCGTACACGAGCACGCGATAGCGCTGCGAGAACACCGGTGCCTGCCCGAAGAGCCAGGGCGTGTGGTCGTGCCCCTGGAGCACGAAAGGTGTGCCTTCGCCGAGTGACTCGTAATAAAGGTCGACCTCACCCGCCGCAATGCGTGGCATCGGCGCATCATCCTACTAATGGAGCAGCGAAAGCTGCTCCAGAAAGCCGGAGCCGACGGCGAAGGTCTGAAGCGCGGGAGGGACGCCTAGCTTTTCCGCCGCCCACGCCTCGTTTCTTCTGGTGGATGGACTCCGCGGAACGTCGCGTAGATCAGGCCGTCGTACAGGATCTTCAGTCCCCCGGCGATGAAGAAGGGCAGCCCCAGCGCGCCGGCGGAGAACGCCATGCCGACGAACGTTGGGGAGATCGCCGCGGCGGTCGTGCGCGCGACATTGGTGATACCGGCGGTCGCGGTGCGCTCCTCTGGATCGACGATCGCCATCGTGTAGGACTGCCGGGTCGGCACGTCCATCTGCGAGATGCTCATGCGAACGAGGAGCAGCACGACCGCGAGGGCGGCGGACGGCATGAGCGGGATCAGCATGAGAAGGAAGTTCGATGGCAGATGGGTGAAGACCATCGTGTTGAGGAGACCGATGCGCTGCGCGAGCCAACCAGCGGCGAGCAGCGAGAACCCGGATAGCACGTTCACCCAGAAGAAGAGGCCGGCGAGCGCCTCCGGCGAGAGGCCCCACCGTAGGTGGAACCAGTACGCCACGAGCGAGAGGACAACGAAGCCGCCTGCGAACGCGTCGAGACCGAAGAGCAGCGATAGCTTGGCCACCGTCCCGCCGGAGCGACGGATCCCGAGGAAGCGCCGCTCGCCCTCGACCTTGGCGAGCTCGACGCGATCCGAGAGCGTCAGGAACACCACGAGATTGATGAGGCCGACGATCGCGTAGAACACGAAGAATGGCCGATACGCATCGGCGCCCTGCAGTCCGAGCGAGATGAAGAAGACCACCGAGGCGGCGGCGAGCGAGCCGAGCGCCCCGGCGAAATTCGCGACCGTGTTGTAGATCGCGAAGAGCCAGGTGCGCCGCTCGTCCGGCGCCGTCTGCGGCAGGATCGCCTGCTCGACTGTCTGGAAGATCCCGACCTCATCAATCTCGTGGTGTTCCTGACGCTCTCGGATCGCGTCGAGCTCGCCA
>JANMSU010000044.1:0-11461 GCA_031389835.1 Chloroflexota bacterium | reverse complement strand
TCGAGCGCGAGGACGCCGCGGCCAAGCGCCAAGCACTGGCGAAGGAGCCGAAGCCGAAGCGGGCCGCACCACCGCGGGCGGCTAGAGGGTCCGCGTCACCTTCGAAAGCCCGGCGGGCTTCTCCGGGTCGCGTCCGTGCCGACGCGCGACGTGCGCCGCGACGTGCTGCGCAGCGACGACGAGCACGATCGGGCTGAGAAGCTCGCCCACCCGCCGCCGCAGCACGACCGCATCGTCCACCTTCGCCGCCAGCACCTCATCGTCGGTGATCGCATAGACCCGCGCGCCGCGGCGGCCCATCGTCGCCGCCAGCGAGCGCGTCTCGCGCTCGGTGGCACCGCGCGCCGCGATCAGCAGCACGGGCGTGCCGCGCTCCAGCAGCGCGCGAGGGCCGTGCGCGAAGTCCGCGCTCGAGTACGGCTCGGCCCAGACACGCGCCAGCTCCTTTATCTTCAGCGCTGCCTCGAGGGCGGCGGCGTAGCCGTAACCGCGACCGAGGACAACGAGAGCCCGAGCCGAACCGATCTTGCGCGCGATACGCGTGCCATCCGGCTCGCTATCCACCGCTTCGCGCATCGCGTCAGGCAGCTCGGTGAAGTCGAGGGGCCGACCGGCCGCCGCGCCCGCGAGCATCGCGAGCGCGACGCACGAAGTCGTGTAGGTCTTCGTCGCCGCGATCGCGCGCTCCGGTCCGCACCGTAGCTCGAAGACGTGCTCGGCCGCGCGACCGAGCGCCGATGACGCGCGGTTCGTAATGGCGATCGTCAGCGCGCCGTCGCGGCGCGCCGCGGCGATGACCGCCGAGACGTCCGGCGCGGCGCCTGACTGCGAGATACCGATCACCGCACCACCGGCGTAGCGCGGCGGTGTCCCGTATCGCGTGACCAGCGAAGGCGCCGCGGACGCGGTGACGATCCGCGCGAGACCTTCGAACAGGTACTTCCCGTATGTCGCGGCGTTGTCCGAGGAGCCACGGGCCGCGACGGTCAGGTGCCTAGCGCGAGAGAGGAGCGCACCGAGGCGTCTGGCGTCCGCGGCACCCTCCTCGAGCAGGCGTGCCACCGCCACCGGCTGCTCGGCGATCTCGGAGCGGAGGGACATCCTGAGGATGATGCACGCGCGCGGGTCAGCCGGCGCCCGCGGACTCACCCGGTGTATGACCGCGTAACCCAGCGAAGAGATCCGTCTCGAGCGGTGGTCCACCCGGCTCAGGGAACTCGCGGATGAAGGTCTCTTCAGCGAAGATCTCGGGCGCGTCCGCGCGGGCCTTCGCCCACATCATGAGATCGGGCGCCTGCGTCTGGTGAGCGTCCATCGCCTGCACCTTCGCCTCAAGTACGTCGCGCACATCGATGACCGCACCGAGACGCTCGCGTGTCCAGCGCTGCGGCTTCACCTCAAGCGTTTCGATGTAGCGCGCGAACGCTGGCACGAGCGATGACAACCGATCGATGAGCTCGGCCGCGGCGACGAATCGATAACACCGCTTCGCATGCCAGTGGGCTCCGAGCTCGGGCTGGTACCGCTGCACGCCCGCCAGCTCGATGGCCTTGAGCGCGCGCTCGCCGGCCGCGATGTGGTCGGGATGCCCGTACCCGCCGTCGGGACCCCAGATGATGACGACCTCCGGTCGCAGCCGGCGGAGCCAGCGCACGACATCGCGGACGACCCAGTCCTCATTGACGGCCGCGAGGGCGCCGTCCGGGTATCGAAGGCACGTGACGCTCGTGAGACCCAAGCGACGACCAGCCTCCGCGAGCTCTCGCGCGCGCGTCGGTCCGACGAGCTCGCGTGGAACGACCTTGTCATCGACACCGGCCCATCCCTTCTCGCCCTCGGTGAGGCAAAGGCTATGGACCTCGATCCCCTCCCTCGCGTACCGGATCAGCGTGCCGCCCGTGCCGAAGGTCTCGTCATCCGGATGCGCCAGGATCGTCGCGAGCTTGAGCGTCATCCGCCGGACGATAGCCGACGTATCCTCGCGTGGTGAGCGGAACCGCGCGGATCGTCGTCGTCGAGGACGACGCGTCCGTCGCGCAGCTGGTCACTTTGTACCTGCGCAACGCCGGGTACATCGTCGAGCACGCGGACACCGGCGCGAAGGCGCGCGCGCTTTTCGACGAGGTGAAGCCCGCGCTGGTCGTGCTCGATCTCGGGCTGCCCGACGCGGACGGCATCGACCTCTTCAACGAGCTGCGTGCCCGCGCGGACACGCCAGTCATCGCGCTCACCGCGCGCGCGGAGGACGCCCAACGGATCGCCGGCCTCGACGCGGGCATGGATGACTACCTCGCGAAACCCTTCAATCCGCGCGAGCTCGTCTCACGCGTGCGCGCGATCCTCCGTCGCGCCTCTGGCATGCCCGGCGGTGGGCGGGTTCTCCGTATCGGGAACCTCAGCGTGGATCCTGCTCGACACGAAGTCCTCATTGGCGAGCGCGTCGTGCCGCTGCGGGCCAAGGAGTTCGAGCTCCTCGAGGCGTTCTGCCGTCAGCCAGGCATGGTCCTCACACGGGACAAGCTGCTCGAGGACGTGTGGGGCTTCGCGTACCCCGGTGAAACACGGACCGTGGACGTGCACGTGAAACAGCTGCGGGAGAAGCTGGCGGGGACCGACGCGAAGATCGAGACGGTGTGGGGCGTTGGATACAAGATCGTGGCGCCCACCGCGTGATGTTGAGCAGCGTCGCGGGCCGGCTGTTCCTCTCGTATCTGGGGGTCGTCGCGGTCGGCCTTCTCGTCGCGGCGATCACGATCTCCGGTCTCTTCATCCGCTACGAGAACGACGTGTTGCGCCTCCGGCTCCAGGAGCTCTCGGCGCCACTTCTGACGGCGATGCAGACGGGCCTCCGGAATGGCCAGCAGCCTCGCGAGGTCATCGAGACGCTCGCGGAGCAGGCCGATTCCGCCGACGCTCGGCTTCTCGTGCTTGCGAACAACCGGCGCGTGCTTGTCGACAGCGAGAACGCGCTCGTCGGCCAGACATTGGCGGCACCGGCGCAGGCGAGTTTCGGCGGATTCACCGACCGCGACGCGCAGTGGCTATTCGTGCAGCAGGCCTTCCGCCCAGCGGCCGCCGGCGTCGTCAATCCGGCGATCATCGTCGTCGCGCGACCCCGCGCGGCTTTCGGCGACGCGCTGCGCGCACTCTTCCCGTCGCTCCTCGTCGCCGGCGCCGTCGCCGCCGGTTTCGCGCTCATCGTCGCGGGCCTCCTGTCGCGGACCATCACCCGGCCGCTGCGCGAGCTCGTCGCTGGCGCTCGTCGCTTCGCGCACGGGGAGTACCGGACGCGGGTGCCGATCGGTGGACCCGGCGAGGTCGCCGAGCTCGGCGGCGCCTTCAATGAGATGGCCGGTGAGATCGAGCGCGCGCGTGACAGCGAGCAGGCCTTCCTCGCCGACATCTCCCACGAGCTGCGGACTCCGCTCACATCGATCCAGGGATTCGCGCAAGCGATCGCCGAGGGCGAGGCGGCGGGCGAAGCAGCACCGCCCGCGGCGAAGATCATCCAGCGCGAGTCGCGACGGCTCATCCGCATGGTCGAGGGACTGCTCGAGGTCGCGAAGCTTCAGGCCGGCGGTCCCGAGCTCGCCCGCGAGCGCGTCGAGGCGGCGACACTCGTGACAAGCGCGGTCGCCGCGCTCGAGGTGCAGGCTCAGGAAGCCGGGGTGAGCCTTGATCTCGCGACCGGCGGTCTGCCCGCGGTGCGCGGCGATCCCGACCGGCTGGCGCAGCTCTTCACGAACCTCATCGACAACGCGGTGAAGCATTCGCCGCGCGGCGCGTCCGTTGCGGTGCGCGGCTCGCGCGAGGACGGCCAAGCGGTCCTGCGCGTACGCGATGCGGGATCGGGCCTTCCCGGCGGCGCGCAGACGCGCCTCTTCCGCAGGTTCTATCGCGGCGACAACGCGCAGCAGAGCGGTGCGGGCCTGGGCCTCGCGATCGCTCAGGCGATCGCGGTCGCGCACGGTGGTGCGATCACCGCACGGAATGTCGACGGGGGCGGCGCGGAGTTCACGGTGCGTTTGCCCGCGGTCTGAGCGGATCGGTCATGGCTCTAGGCTGATCGAATGAGGCGTGTCGCTGCGGCAGTCACGCTCGCGGCGCTGTCCGCCTGCTCGGTCCAATCGCCGGCCCTGGGTCCGGGGGAGTCAAGCACCGCGGCGCCGCGCGCCTCGCCACCGACCGTTACCCCTAGCGCGGCGTTGAGCAGTGCTGCTGTTCGGGTCGATGCGGCCACGGCGAACCGCGCCCTCGCCGCGCGGGCCCGTGAGCATGGTCGCACCGAAGTCATGCTGTGCCTGTACGTCGATCCAGCCACCGGGACTGACGTGGGTGCGGCGCTCACTTCGCTACAGACATCGGTCAACGCGCTTGTCCTCAAGGGCTACAGCGTCCTCGGCGCACGGCCCGTGGCCCTGTGCCCGGAGGCACCGTTGTTCATTCGCACGAACACGGTCCATCCCAAGAACAGCGGCAGCGGAGGTGCGGTCGCCGCGGCGCCGTCGTCGGCGGAACCCAGCCCGTACCAGCTTTGGGTCGCGCTTACGACGGCGGCCCGGATCAGCACCATCTTCGGCGGATTCACCAGCCACCGCGGAACGGAAGAGATCTCCTGTACCGGAAACAACTGCGGGTCGATGACCGAGTCGATCTACACGGACCCGCCGACCTTCGCCCGTCCCGGCGACCTCGAGAACGTCGTATTGGAGGGCTTCGGCCTCCTGCAAACGAGGTAGCCGACTCCGTATCCTCGTCGCCATGGCACTCGGCGGCATCGTCAAAGGCAAACGCACGACCCTTCGCACTCCGGTCGAGGACGACCTCGCCTCGTACTCACGCTGGATGTCCGACATGCGCCTCCGGCACGCGGGACCGATCTGGCACGAGCCCGCGATGCCCGCGACGTGGAAAGAGCGGCTCAAGGAGCAGGCAAAGGAACAGCGTGTGGTGCTGTGGTCGATCGAGGCCGAGGCCCGGGTCATCGGGTTGGCGCGAGCGCGGCTCGGCAGTCTCGAGGGCCCGCCGGGCGCGCATCTCCAGCACTTCATGATCGATCCCGAGGAGTGGCGGAAGGGCTACGGCTTCGACGCGGCGCTCGCGCTGCACCGCTACTTCTTCGATTACCTCGACCTCCAGCGCTGCGGCACCGAGGTGCGCGCGGACAACGTCGCGGCGCTGCGCATCGCCGAGCGACTCGGCTACACCGAATTCGCCCGAGGGCACCAGGCCATCCACCGGGACGGGGCCTACGTCGACCAGGTCTGGCTCCTGATGCAGCGCACGACGTGGGACGAGCGGTGGGCCAAGAGCGAGCGCGAGTACGTCCCACTCGGGGCGGCGCGCTGATGTTCGGACCGCGCATCGTGGGCGAGAACGGGATCGAGCTTCGACCTCCGGTCTTGGACGACTACCACCTGTTCCGGAGCTGGACGATGCAGCCGGAAGTCACGCGCTTCTGGGGACCGCGCTTCACCAATGAGACAGCGGCGACCGCTGAAGAGCGCCTCAAGAAGGACCTCGAATCAAAGAACAGCGTGTTCTGGTCGATCGCGTACAAGGGCGAGACCGTCGGCTTCAACGGCGTCTTCGACATCAACTGGACGGACCGCGACGGCGAGACCGGGATCTTCATCGGACGTCACGATCTCTATGGCAAGGGGATCGCGACGGAGGCGGTGCGCCTGCGGATGGCTTTCATCTGGAACGAGCTGAACTTCCATCGCACGCATAACTGGATCGCGCTCGCGAATCAGGGCAGCTGGCGCGCGAATCAGAAGTCGGGTTATTCCCAGATCGGCACCTATCCACGGTCCTGGTTCCGTTCGGGCGAATGGTTCGATGAATGGCTCGGCGAGGCCTATCCAGCGACATTTCCCGCAGGCAAGCTGCCCAGCCCATGGCGTGAAGAAGAGCACCCGAAATGATGGTGTGAGCACCACAGAACAGGTACAATGATCTCGTCCCGCAAGGGACACGCGGCGGCGAGAGTTATCAACGCGGGCGTTCTGAGGCGTTTCTTCCTCCCGAACCCCTAAGCGATTGCTCAAGGCGTCAGCAATTAACTAAAGGGAGGAAGCTTCAATAATGAGCTTCACCGACAAGACCCTGACTTGCAAAGACTGCAATCAGGAATTCATCTGGACTTCTGGGGAACAGGAGTTCTACCAGACCCGTGGTCTGGTCAACGAGCCAGGCCGATGCCCGAGCTGTCGTACGGCACGCCGTGCGAACGGCGGCGGCGCAGGCAACTCGTACGGCGACAACCGTGGCATGAGTGGACCCCGAGAGTTCTTCTCGGCCACCTGCAGCAACTGTGGCAACGAAGCCCGCGTGCCTTTCCAGCCGCGCGGCGACAAGCCCGTGTACTGCAGCTCCTGCTTCGAGCAGGTCCGGCCTTCAGCGACCCGTCGATACGCCTAACTAGCGCACCGATCCGCTGAAACGAAGAGGCCCGCCGAAAGGCGGGCCTCTTTCATTTCAGATGCTTGCTCAGGCGTCCGCGTCAAAAGCCCGAGCTGTACACGTTCAGCACAGGCATGCGGTACGTGATGCGATGCTGCTTCGACCACCCAGCGTCCACGCCGCGTTGCGCGCGCTCCTCGCTCTGGTAATAGCGGAGCGCCAACTTCCGGATGTCCGCCTGCGCGACCTGTCGGTCGTCGTTGGCCCGCACCGTTCCGTCGACGCGAACGAACCGGTACCCGTCCGGAACGATGAGCGAAGCGCGCGGATCGCGAGCTAGGTTCTCCGGTTTCTTCCTCCCGGCCGCGGTGTTGAACATGATCTCGTCGCCTTCGAGCGCGTACCACATGACCGTGAGGTGCGCGGACCCGTTCTCGTTCGTTGTCCCGAGCACCGCATACCGCGCCTCATGCAGGAAATCGCGCTCGGCCTGCGTCAGCTCTCGTCGCACAGCGGCACCCCCGAATGAGTTCTAGCGGAACAGGTCGCGGTCCGCCGGACGGACGTACTCCTGCGCGGTCTCCGCCGGCTCGTCGAGCGTGAACCCGCGCACCAGTGCGACCGGGCAGCGGTCGAGCTTTCCCATGACGAGCTCAGCCGCGCCGGCGATCTCGTCTGCGACAGCGATCTCGGTCACGCGCAGCTCGTAGCCTTCGGGATCGCGCTGACCGACGTAACGTTTCAGCGCGGGCAGTCCCGCGAGCCCGATCGCGACGTTCGTGTGACCCTCGCGCCACGCCCGTCCGAACGTGTCGGTGACGATCACCGAAACGATCGCGGCGGTGGCTTGACGGAACGCATCGCGAAGCCGCGTCGCCGACGCGTCGGGGTCCACCGGAAGCAGCACGACAGTGTCCGGCGCACCCGCGTTCGAGCGATCGACCCCGGCGTTCGCGCAAACGAAGCCGTGTCGCGTCTCGCAGATCAGGATGCCGCGCTCCCAGCGCACGATCTTCGCGCACTCCGAGAGCACGACCTCGATCTGCCGCGCGTCCTTGCCGGACTCCGCCGCCATCTCTTGTGCGCGCTCGCCGGGTACGACGTCCGCGAGCCGCACGATCCGTCCCTCGCTCTTGGACACGATCTTCTGCGCGATGACCACGATGTCGCCGCCCTGGATCGCTTCGCGCTGCGCGAGCGCGGCTTCGTGGATCAGCGTCGCGAGATCGTCGCCCGGCCGGATCTCGGGCAGACCGTTGATCGGGGTGATGGTGAGGCGGGTCACGATTTGCTCATACGATGTGTGCCATGTTGACACTCGGCTGGAAAGCGTCCGCGGAGCAGTTCGCGCCCGGCGAGCTGCTCGGCTACGGCGTCCTCGCCGAGGAGCTCGGTTTCGACAGCGTCGTGGTGAGCGATCACTTCCACCCCTGGCGCGACACCGGCGGCCACGCGCCGTTCTCGTGGGCCTGGCTCGGCGCGCTCGGCGCGAAGACATCGCGCGTCCGAATGGGAACGAGCGTGGTGACACCGAGTTTCCGCTATCACCCCGCCATCGTGGCGCAGGCCGCGGCAACGCTCGCCCTCATGTTTCCCGACCGATTCTTCCTCGGGGTGGGATCGGGCGAGTCGATGAATGAGACGCCAGTCCTCGCGACCGAGTGGCCCGAGCCCGCCGAGCGCTTCCGCCGGCTGCGAGAAGCCGTGAAGCTGATGAAGCTCCTCTGGTCGGACGACTACGTCACTTTTGAAGGGAAGTACTTCAAGACGCGTGGGGCGAAGATCTTCGACAAGCCGAAGGGTGGCGTGCCGCTGTATGTCGCCGCCGCCGGGCCGCAGACGGCGACCTACGCGGGCAAGGAGGCCGACGGCTTCATCTGCACGAGCGGGAAGGGCGACGAGCTGTACCGCGAGACGCTGCTGCCGGCGGTCGAGACCGGCGCGCGCGAGGCCGGGCGGGATCCCGCGAAGATCGAGCGGACCATCGAGATGAAGGTCTCCTTCGACACCGACCGCGATCGCGCGATGGCGGACACGCGCGAGTGGGCCGCCCTCGCGCTGCCGGCCGAGGACAAGGCCGGCGTCGAGGATCCACGCGAGATGGAGCGCCGGGCGGAGGCCGCCGCAGACAAAGCGCATACGCGGTTCATCGTGTCCACCGACCCTGACGAGCACGTCGAGAAGATCCGCCGCTATGTGAAGTGGGGTTTCACGCATCTGGTCTTCCACTTTCCTGGTAAAGATCAGGAGCGCGCGATGCGCCTGTACGCGCGCGAGATCCTCCCGCGCCTGCGTGCCTAGCCTCTCACCCACCGCGCGCGAGCTCCTCGTGACCGCACGCGTCGCGCACCTCGCCACTTCCGACCAGTACGCGAGGCCCCACAACGTGCCCATCGTGTTCGTGTGGCGCGAGGGGATCCTCTACACGCCGCTCGACCGCAAGCCGAAGCGCGATGACGATTGGCATGCGCTGCGCCGCGTGCGCAACATCGAGACGAACGGCCGCGTCGCGATCGTCGTCGATCGCTACGACGAGGATTGGTCGCAGCTTGCGTGGGTCATGCTCGAAGGCATCGCCACGATCCTCGAGACCGGTGAAGAGCGCGACGCCGCTGCCGTGCAGCTACAGGAGAAGTACGCGCAGTACGAGATGCTTTCGCTGGACGGTCGGCCGATCGTCCGCGTGGAGATCGAGCACGCGAGCGAGTGGTCTAGCGCGTCGTCCTAGACGCGCGACTGCGCTGTCGATACCGGCGCACCTTCGCTGTGTTGCCACAGTCGTTCATGTCGCACCACCGACGGCTGTGATTGCGACTCCTGTCGATGAAGAGCCACTCGCACGTGTCGGATCCGCATTCTCGAACGCGCCCGAGATCGCCCTTGGAACGCAGCAGTTCCGCCGCCGCGCGCGCGATGTCCCACAGCGGCCGGTCCAGAGTGAGCTCGTCAGACCAGTGGTAGGCGATGTCCGATCCGGCCTGCGCGAATCGCGCGTGCTTCAGCGCGGCGAGCTCTTCTTCTTGGATCTTGGCAAGGTCTGTCGCGTCGGCACGCGCATTCGTCGCGAACGCATCGAAGACGCGCCAGATCGCCTCGCGAAGGACGATTCCGCGGCGCAGCGCTGCAGCCGCGCGCACTGGTTGGCGAGCGCCTTCATCAGTTAGTCGGCGTGCCTCGGCGCGCGACAACGTCGTGGCGCTGCGAGCGAACTCGACCAGATCTTTGTATTCGACAAGATGCTCGTGCGTCGGCGATGTGTGCATACCGCCGAGCGTGTTCGCGAAGTCGAGGGCAACCGAGCCACCCACGAACTCGAAGTCGTGGTCCGCGCGTGGAATGTCGCGCATCATACCTCCGGGGGCCTTGACGCTGATCTCAGTGTACACCAGTGTGTCGAGGAATGGTGGTGTACACCACCGCAATGAAAGGCGGCTCGGAATGGAACTGTTGGTCTTCGCTGGAGCACTCGTCGTACTCGACATTGCGGCCTACTTCTTCGGACACAACAGCCGCGAGAGCTCGGCGCTCGATCATCACGATCGGCGATCGAGGCCGTCCGGCGCGGGCAATTCGACGTCTACAGCCACGAGCTGGCGCAGATCGAGCGCAAGATGCTGAAGGACAACTGGCCGGGCTTCTAAACTCCCGACTCCTATGGAGTTCGGGTTCACGCTGAAGCCGGATGTCACGTTCGAGCGCGCCGTCAGCCTTGCGCGACTCGCGGAACGCAGCGGCTTCGCCTACGGCTGGATCTTTGACA
Organism: Chloroflexota bacterium; assembly: GCA_031389835.1. Lineage (GTDB taxonomy): Bacteria > Chloroflexota > Limnocylindria > P2-11E > P2-11E > CF-39. Next base: position 1,296 of record JANMSU010000044.1, on the reverse strand, counting down.
GCCATGTGCTCTGGAAGGAGCCCTACGTGCTCCTCACGCTCTTGGCGCAGAACACCGAGCGCATGCGCCTCGGGACGTGCGTCACGAATCCCGCGACGCGGGAGCCGTCGGTGACCGCGAGCACCCTCGCGGTGCTCCAGCTGTTGACCAAGGGCCGCATGGATCTCGGCATCGGCCGCGGCGATTCAGCGCGACGCGTCCTCGGCAAGCCTCCGACGACGCTCGCGAGCCTCGAGGAGGCGACGCAGGTCATCCGCGACCTCTGCGAGGGGCGCGAGGTGACGTACGAAGGGACGCAGCTCCGGCTCGACTGGGCCGGGAAATACCGCCTGCCGGTGTGGATCGCTGGCTACGGACCCAAGGCGCTCGAGCTCACCGGCCGTGTGGCGGACGGCGCGATCATCCAGCTCGCCGACCCGAGCCTCGTCGGTTGGTGCGTCGGCCTGCTCCAGAAGGGCGCCCGCGGCGCGGGGCGCGATCCGAACTCGGTCGCGGTCATGGCCGCCGCCCCGGCGCACCTCGGTGATCGGAGACGCGCGCTCGACGCCGTCCGCTGGTTCCCCGCCCTGGTGAGCAACCACGTCGTCGATCTCGTGAAGCGCTACGGGGAACAGGGCCTTCCGTCGGACCTGACGGCTTACGTCCGCGGCCGGCCCGGCTACGACTACCAGCACCACGCCGAGTCCGGGTCCTCCAACGCGGCGTTCGTCGACGATGAGTCAGTGGAGCGCTTCTGTGTGATCGGCGAGCCGAGGGATCACATCGCGAAGCTCCGGAAGCTGGCTGGCGTCGGCGTCAAGCAGTTCAACATCTACCTGATGAGCGGCGACGAAGAGGAGATCCTCGAGAAATACGGCCGCGAAATAATCCCCGCCCTGAGGGATGTGGCGCCCGCGCTCACCGCCTAGGGTCCTTCTCACACAGGACTGCCTGGCTCCGTTCTATCAACGAACGGAGGGCGAAATGGAGCTTCTCATGGCCACCGGCGCACTGATCGCGCTTGACATCCTCGCCCGCTTTTTCGGTTATGACAGCCGCGACGACTACGACCGTGCCATCGATGCTGCGCATCGCGGGGACCGGGCGGCTTTCCGTCATCACATCGGCGCGCTCGAACGTGACATCGCGCGACGCGCTGGGTTTGTCGGCCGTTAGCGGCTAGAGCTCCCCGGTCGCGGCGTACCGATCGGCGACGGTGAGCGCCTCGTCGATCGCCTTCACGCCGAATGCGATCTCGTCCTCGCTCACGTTGAGCGGCGGCGCGACGAAAAGCATGTTCCAGCGGTTGAGGATGTA
>JANMSU010000036.1:0-2934 GCA_031389835.1 Chloroflexota bacterium | reverse complement strand
TCCGGTTGCGCGAGAGCGGCCTGTCGCTGCTGCTCGTCGAGCAGAATCTCGCGCTCGCGACGCGCGTCGCGCAGCGCGTCTACGTCATGAACAAGGGCACCATCGTGTTCTCCGGGACGACCGCCGAGCTCGCGGCCGCTGGAGACGTCGAAGCCCGCTATCTGGGGGTCTGATGGAGCCAACGCTCGACGCGCGCACGCTGCCCGGCGCCGGCGACGACGTAGCGCTCATGGACGAAGCGCTGGCCGAGGCTCGCGCGGCCGCGGCGCACGACGACGTCCCGATCGGGGCCGTGATCGCTCGCGGGGGCAAGGTCATCGCGCGCGGTCACAACCGCCGTGAGATCGAGCACGATCCGACGGCGCACGCCGAGGTGATCGCGCTTCGCGCGGCGGGGACGTCGCTGGGTCGCTGGCGTCTGGGCGACTGCGCCCTGTACGTGACCGTCGAGCCATGCGCGATGTGCGCCGGCGCGATCGTTCTTGCGCGCGTGCCGCTCGTGGTGTTCGGCACACCCGATGACAAAGCCGGCGCGGTCGTGTCGGTCGCGCAGCTGTTCGAAGAGCCAAAGCTCAACCATCATCCGCGGTGGCGTTTCGGCGTACGCCGTCAGGAGAGCGAAGCGGTCCTGCGCGAGTTCTTCTCCACGCATCGCGGTGTGCCCTCGGCGTAGCACCCGCGTGAGGTCGAGGTGGCCGGCGGCTATCCTGACGTCATGGCAGCTATCGCCGAGATCGCTCGCGCGCTGGTCGCTCCCGGAAAAGGCATCCTCGCGGCGGACGAGAGCACGAGCACGATCAAGAGACGTTTCGATGCGATCGGCGTCGACAACACCGAGGACAACCGCCGCGCGTACCGCGAGATGCTGTTCCGTACGCCGCGCGTCGCGGACTACATCAGCGGAGTGATCCTGTACGACGAAACGATCCGCCAGAAGGCCGCCGACGGCACTCCGCTCGTGAAGGTCCTGAAGGACCAGGGAATTCACCCGGGCATCAAGGTCGACCTCGGCGCGAAGCCGCTCGCGTTCGCCGAGGGCGAGGTCGTTACCGAGGGCCTCGATGGGCTTCGCGAGCGTCTGGCCGAATACAAAGGTCTCGGTGCTGTCTTCACCAAGTGGCGCGCGGTCATCACGATCGGTGACGACATCCCGTCGCTCTACTGCATCCGCGCCAATGCACACGCGCTCGCGCGTTACGCCGCGCTCAGCCAGGAGGCTGGCCTCGTTCCGATCGTCGAGCCCGAGGTGCTCATGGACGGAGCGCATTCGATCGAGCTCTGCAACGAAGTCACGATCCGGACGCTCCGCAACGTTTTCAACCAGCTCGCCGCGCAGCACGTCCGCTACGAGGACATGCTGCTCAAGCCGAACATGGTCCTATCCGGGAAGGACGCGTCCGCACGCGCCTCGGCCGAGGATGTCGCGCGGTACACGGTGGATTGCTTCCGCGAGACCGTCCCGGCCGCCGTACCGGGGATCGTGTTCCTCTCCGGCGGTCAATCCGACAACGAGGCCACGGTGAACCTCGACGCGATCAACCGCTACGCGGCGACGGTGCGCGCACCGTGGCAGCTGACCTTCTCATACGGGCGAGGGCTGCAGGCGGCGCCGCAGAAGGCCTGGTCAGGCAAACCCGGCAACGTCGCCGCGGCACAGCGTGCGTTCGAGCACCGCGCGAAGCTCACGGCGGCGGCACAGCTGGGCAAGTACACGCCGGCGATGGAGAAGGAGACCGTCTCCGCCTAGGCGCGCCTCCTACGCGTGCGCCGCTTCGTACACGGTCAGCGGAGCCGCACGTCCGCTTTGCGGGATCCGCGATACCAGCGACACCGCGATGAAGCCCATGACCGCCGCGCTCACGAACATGAGGTGGTAATCGCCGAGGAGCACGCGGAAGAAGCCACCCGCGTATGCCGCGAGCGCCGCACCGACCATGTGAGAGAACCAGATCCAGCCGTACAGCGTGCCGACCGACGCGCGGCCAAAGATCGTCGCGGTGAGGTTGACCGTCGGTGGCACCGTGGCGATCCAATCGAGCCCGTACACGACGGCGAAGATGAGCAGGCCCTGCATCTCGTAGATCAGCGGCAAGGCGAGCAGCGACAGCGCACGGAAGCCGTAATAGAAGGCGAGAAGCTTGCGATTGTCGTAGCGATCCGTGAGCCACCCCGACGCGAGCGTGCCGACGATGTTGAGCGCGCCGAGGAGCGCGACTGCGCTCGCCGCGGCGACCTCGGTGAATCCGTGCTCGACCGCGTGCGGGATGAGATGCGTTCCGATGAGGCCGTTGGAGGTATAGCCGCACACGAAGAAGCTCCCGGCGAGCAGCCAGAACTCACGGCGCCGCAACGCGTCGCGCAGCGGGGTGCGGCGCGCGTCATCGGCCTTCTCCGCCGCCGTGAGCGTCGCGCCCTCACCGACAGCGCGCTGCCCGACGTCACTCGGCCGATCGCGCATGAACAGGACGAGCGGAACGATGGCGATCGCGGCCGCGCCGAGCAGTAGCGCGATCGCGGCGCGCCAGCCCATCGTGACAGTGAGGGCGGCCATCGCGGGGACGAAGACGAGCTGGCCCGCGGACGTCGCTCCGCCGAAGAGGCCGACGATGACGCCGCGATGCGTGCGGAACCACCGCTGCGCGATCGCCGCGCTCGCGACCTGTCCGGCCGCCCCGGTGCCGAGACCGATCACGAGTCCCCACACGAGGTAGAGATGCCAGAGCTCGCTCATGTTGATCATCGCAAAGAGGCCGGCGCCGATGAGGAGTATCCCGCCGGTGAGAAGTCGCCGTGGCCCGAATCGCTCCAGCAGCCAGCCTCCGAGTGGTCCGCCAAGGCCGAACGCGAGCAACGACACTCCGACCGCGAGCGAGATCGCGGCGCGATCCCAACCGAATTCCTTCTCGAGCGGGACGATGATGACGCCGGGCGCCG
>JANMSU010000031.1:0-5693 GCA_031389835.1 Chloroflexota bacterium | reverse complement strand
TCGCGCGATCCTCCAGCTGTACAAGCCCACCGCGGGGTCGGTGAAGTTCGACGGGACCGAGCTCACGACACTCGGCGGCGAGCAGATGCGCAAGATGCGTCGCCGGATGCAGATGATCTTCCAGGACCCGTACGCCTCGCTCAACCCGCGCATGACCGTCGGTAACATCATCGGTGAGCCGCTCGAGGTCCATAACCTCGCGAAGGGCCGCGCCAAGACGGAGCGCGTGCAGGAGCTGCTCAAGATCGTCGGTCTCAATCCGTACTTCACGAACCGCTATCCCCACGAATTCTCCGGTGGCCAGCGTCAGCGCATCGGCGTGGCGCGTGCCCTTGCGGTTGAGCCCGACTTCATCGTGGCCGACGAGCCGATCTCGGCTCTCGACGTATCCATCCAAGCGCAGGTCATCAACCTGCTTGAGGAGCTGCAGGACCGCTTCAAGCTCACGTATCTCTTCATCGCGCACGACCTCTCGGTGGTGCGCCACATCAGCGATCGCGTCGCGGTCATGTACCTCGGCAAGATCGTCGAGCTGGCCGACCGCATCGACCTCTACGAGCACCCGCTCCACCCATACAGCCAGGCGCTGCTCTCGGCCGTTCCGATCCCAGATCCGTCGGTCGAGCAGAAGCGCAAGCGGATCATCCTCACCGGTGACGTGCCCTCGCCCGTGAACCCGCCCTCGGGCTGCCGGTTCCACACGCGCTGCTGGAAAGCACAGCAGATCTGCTCGGAGGTGGATCCGGAGTTCATCGAGCACGCCCCGCGTCACTGGGCGGCCTGCCACTTCCCGGGCGCCTAGCGTCGTCGCGCCCGAGCTCTTCGGCCGCACCGCGCTTTTCCGCTCTCCACGCCCGGGTTCACCGCTGGCCGCCGGAAGTGAACGGTTGGCCCCCAGCGCACGTATAAGACGGCGGAAGCGGCAGAATGTGTCGCTGGATACACTCTGCGACCGAATCCTGTGGGTAGCGCAAAAGGAGCAAGAGGGGGACATATGACAGCAAAACAGCGATCCGGACGGGTCCTAATCGCGGTCTTCGCGGCGACGATGCTCGTCGCGACGGCTTGCACGCCAGGCGGCCCGGCGGCCAGTCCAGGGCCAACGGGAACTGCTGCGGCGTCGGCGACCGCGAAGCCCGACCAGGGTGGTCGGATTATCGAAGGAACGACCACCGACATGGCGACGATGCAGCCGGTGCTGTCGAATGACACGACTTCCGCTCGCTCGTGGGGTCTGATCTACGACGGCATCATCGCGCAGGATTACAAGACTGGCGAGCCGAAGGCCAAGCTCGCGACGTACAGCGTCTCGTCGGACGGCCTCACCTTTACGTTCGAGATGAACGCGAAGGCCAACTGGTCCGACGGCAAGCCGGTCATCGCTCAGGACTGGCTCACGGGCCTCCAGGGCGTGGCCAGATCCGCGAAGACAGTTCGCAAGTCAACCTTTAAGGACATCGTCGGCTTCAACGACTACTGCATGGCCGCCGCCGGCACGCAGTGCAAGCCGACCGCGTCCGCCACGTCGATCTCCGGCGTCACGATCGACTCAGCGAACCCGAAGAAGTGGTCGGTCAAGATGACCGCGGTCAGTTGCTCGGCGATCCTGGACCTGATCGGATACACCATCCCGACCCACGTCTTCGGCAAGTACCTTACGCCAACCTCGAAGCCCGAAGACTTCGACAACGCGCCCGAGAACACCAACCCGACCGTGGCCAGCGGTCCATTCAAGTTCAAGGAATGGCGCAAGGGCGACCAGGTCATCTTCTCGAAGAACGAGACCTATTGGCAGGGCACGCCTAACGTCGACGAGTTCGTCCTGAAGATCGTGGCGAACACCGCCGCGGTAACCAACGGTCTGAAGACCGGCGAGCTGACGTTCGGCACAGTGCTAGCGCGCGACCTCGCGGATATGCAGACCGTCGGCACTGTCTCGATCGCCAAATACCAGAACCTCGGCTACACGTTCATCGGCTGGAACACGCTCAGCCCGACGGCGACCGGCCTCGCGGACAAGCGCGTCCGCCAGGCGCTCGCGTACGGGATCGACATGGACGCGGTCATCAAGGCCGTCGTCTTCGGCGAGGCGACCAAGAATGTCGCTCATCATGTTCCCGTGCAATGGGCGTACCCGACCTCACCCCTCGAGCAGTACAAGTACGACAAGGCCAAGGCCGAAGGGCTTCTGAAGGACGCAGGCTGGGTCAAGGGTGCCGACGGCATCCTCGCCAAGGACGGCAAGAAGTTCAGCCTGACGATCTCGACGAACTCCGGTAACCAGGAGCGCGAGACGCTGGCCCAGGTCGCGGCCGACCAGTACAAGCAGCTCGGCATCGACGCGAAGGCGCGTCCCGAGGCATTCCAGGGTCTCGTCACCAAGCTCACCACCGGCGACCAGACCCTCGAGGCGACGATCATCGGTTGGAGCCTCGGAGGCGACGCTGACCCTTACCAGACCTGGCACTCGAGCCAGGTCCCCGACCCGGCCAAGAAGGTCGAAGGCTTCGGCTTCACGGGCTTCAAGGACCCGGCGATGGACAAGGCGATCGAGCAAGGCCGCAACCCGACCGATGGCAACTGCTCGGTTGCCGCACGCAAGGCCCACTACGAGACTTTCAACAAGATACTGAACGAGAACCAGCCGTACAACTTTGGCTACTCGGCCAACGTGCTGGCCGTCTCGCAGAAGAGCCTGCAGAACTTCGCACCGGCCTCCTACAGCACGCTTTACAACGTCCACGAGTGGTGGATCAAGAAGTAGCCACGTAGTCTGGTGGGGGCGTCCGCAAGGGCGCCCCCACCGCGCGGAGGAGCGCTTGCGCAACTTCATCCTGCGTCGGCTGATCTACGCGATCCCCACCCTGATTGGCATCTCGATCATCACGTTCGTCATCGTGCGGATGTCGCCGGGCGACCCGATCCGCCTGTTCACGTTCGGGCAGCGCGACATCACCGGCGAGGACATCGAGCGCCTCCGCGAGGTCTACGGGCTCAACAAGCCCCTGCCGATGCAGTACGTCGACTGGCTCATGGCGGTCGTTCAGCTCAACTTCGGGCAGTCATTCATCTACCACGAGGACGCGTTCCAGCTCCTGCTCGCGCGCGTTCCTGCCACACTTCAGCTCGCGGTCGTCGCGCTCGGGCTGCAGCTGCTCATCGGCGTCCCGCTCGGCGTGATCGCCGCCCTGAAGCGCGGCACGTGGATCGATGGCGTCATCCGCGTTTTCGGGGTCGCCGGACACGCCGTACCGGCGTTCTGGCTGGGATTGGTGTTGATCATCGTCTTCGCCGTAGCGCTGCGCTGGCTGCCCAGCCAGGGCATCCTGACTGTCGGCAAGGATGTCTGGGACATACCCGACAGGATCAAGCACATAATCCTGCCCGCATTCGTGCTGTCGCTGACGGGTATCGCGAACTACTCGCGGATCCTGCGCACCGAGACGCTCGACGTGCTCGGCCAGGACTTCGTTCGCACCGCGCACGCCAAAGGCCTGCCCGAGCGGACCGTCGTATTCGTGCATGCGCTCCGGAACGCGCTGATCCCGGTGGTGACCGCGCTCGGCGGCATCCTCGCGGGACTCGTCGGTGGCGCGCTGGTCGTGGAGCAGGTCTTCTCCTGGCCGGGCGTGGGCCAGTTCACGTTCCAGGCAGCGATCGCAAAGGACTACCCGATCGTGCAGGCGGCGACGATGTTCGTCAGCGTGCTCCTCGTGATCAGCTACCTGTTACGCGACATCGCGTATGCGATCGTCGACCCGCGGATCAAGGCGGGTTAGCGTGGCCTCGACGACCGCGACGATCCGGGCGCCCACCGCCGCTGAGAACCTCCTGCTGCGCCCGCCGCGCAGCCTCTGGTCGAACGCCTGGTACAAGCTGCGCCACGACCGCCTGACGATGATCTCGTTCGCCGTGCTCGTGGTGCTGGCGCTCCTGTCGCTCGCGGCGGATGTGCTCGCGCAGCATGTCTTCAATTACACGTTCGAGAAGCAGGACTTGCTGCACACGTACGAGAAGCCGACCCTCGATCCGCCGGCGTACCTGCTCGGCTCGGACGAGATCGGCCGCAGTCAGGTCGTGCGCCTCCTCTACGGCGGGCGCGTTTCGCTCGCGGTCGGCTTCGTCGCCGCGCTCGTCAATCTGACCGTCGGCGTGATCATCGGTCTTACGGCCGGCTACATGCGTGGTCGCGTCGACGATCTGTTCACGTGGTTCGTGACCACGCTGAACTCGATCCCGACGATCTTCTTGCTGCTGATCTTCGCCGCGCTCTGGGAGCCGAGCCCGGCGACGCTCACGATCGTGATCGGCCTCCTGTTTTGGACGGGCATCTCGCTCTTCGTGCGCGGGCAGACGTTCGCCCTTCGCGAGCGGGAGTTCGTGGTCGCTGCGAAGACGATCGGCGCGCGGGACGCCCGGATCATGTTCAAACACGTGCTCCCGAACATCCTGCCGCTGATCATCGTGCTCGCCGCGATCGACATCGGCGCGATCATCCTGGTGGAGTCGGCGTTGTCGTATCTGGGCCTCGGCATCCTTCCCCCGACCCCGTCCTGGGGCAATCTCCTGACCAACGCGACCACGTACTTCGTGCGCGCCTGGTGGCTGGTGGTCGCGCCGGGCGTGATGATCTTCCTGACCGTCCTGTGCCTGTACCTCATCGGCGACGGGCTGCGCGACGCGCTCGACCCGCGCCTCAAGGCGGAGAAGTGATCAACTAGGAGGCGCCATGCTGGTGCGCCTCGCCGTCGCCGCCGCCATCCTCGCCCTTCCCGCCTGTCAGGCCGCGCCGGTTCCGCGTGTCACGACGCCGATCCCGACCCCGGCGAGCGGCGTGGATACCGGCGGCAGCTTCCGGGTCGCGATTGCCGGCGACGGCGGGACGCTCGACCCGTGGAACGCGAGCGATCCGAACGCACTGCTCGTGACGCGTCAGATCTTCGAGACGCTCGTGGAGTACGAGCCCGGCGGCCTCCGGATCGCACCCAAGCTGGCGGAGACGTGGTCGGTGTCTTCAGACGGACTCACGTGGAGCTTCGCCCTTCGGCGCGGGGTCAAGTTCCACGACGGCACCGACCTCGATGCGGCGGCCGTGGTGCTCAACATCGAACGAGCCCGGCTGACGGCGCATCCGCTCCGGGGCCCGGCCGGCGCCGAACGCTTCCGGGCCTTTGCCGCGCTGTTCGAGGGGTTCGACGATTCGTCGGTCATCGCGCGCGTCGAGGCGAAGGACAGCGCGACTGTGGTGATCACCACGAGATCGCCGTTCGGACCTCTGCTCGCGGACCTGGCAATGCCGAGCTTCGGGATCGTGAGCCCGAAGTCGTTGCGCGACGATCCCGCGGGCTGGGCGACGCCGGCCTCGTCGGGCGCGTCAGGCACGGGACCATTCGTGTTCCGGCCGGGCTCATGGCAGCCGGGCCAGCAGGTCTCGCTCGAGCGTAGCGCGTCATATTGGACGAAGGACCTGGGCGGCACGCCGCTGCCCTACGTCGACCGCGTTGTCTTCCGCGTGGTCAAGGAAGAGACGGCGCGGATCGCCGAGCTCCGCTCTGGAAGTGTCGACACGATCCGTGACCTTACGCCAGCCGCGCTCCCGACGGTGAAGGCCGACCCGAACCTGCAGCTCGTGGCGCGGCCGGCGTTCAACGCGACCTACCTCGGCATCACCGGGACCGCGGCACCGTTCGAAA
>JANMSU010000030.1:0-4463 GCA_031389835.1 Chloroflexota bacterium | reverse complement strand
GCGCCCTCGGGCGTGATGCCGCGCTCCGCGGCGGTGCGGAAGATGCTCGCGATCCGCGCGTGCGCGTACTGCACGTAGTACACGGGGTTGTCGTTCGATTGCTGCACCGCGAGCTCGAAATCGAAGTCGAGCTGGCTGTCGGCGCCGCGCTGCAGCAGCAGGAAACGCGTCGCGTCCTTGCCGACCGCCTCCAGCACGTCCTCGAGCAGTAGGAACATCCCGGTGCGCCGGCCCATGCGCTGCAGCACTCCCTCGTGGAGGAAGCGCACGTATTGATAGAGCAAGACGCTCCACCGGTCTTCGGTGATCCCGAGCGCCGGTAGCGCGATCTTCATCTGCAGCAGGTGGTAGTGCGTGTTCGCACCCCACACGTTGATCTTGAGGTCGATGCCGCGCTCCTCGAGACAGAGTCGGTGATACGCGATGTCCGTCCCGAGGTACGTCGGATCGCCGTTCGAGCGGATGACGACCCAGCCCTCCTCCCCCTCGCGGTCGAGGGCGCGCGCTTCGGGCGTCTCGAACCAGACGGCGCCGTCGCGGTCGACGAGCAACCCCCGGCGCCGCAGCTCCTCCATCGTCTTCGTGAAGTAGCCCGATTCGAGGAACGACGATTGCTTGAACCACGTGTCGAATGTGATGCCGAACTTCTTCGTGACACGCTGCGCGTCGGCAACGACCCAGTCGATCGCCATCGGCGCGAACACACGCCCCTGCTCGTCGAGGGACAGTGGGCGGTAGATGTCGCCGTGCCGCTCCTTGATCTGCGCGGCGATCTCCTTCACGTAGTCGCCCGGGTACGCGTCCTGCGGGACCTCGATCTCCTCGCCGTACAGCTGCCGGTAGCGGATGGCGACCGACTCGCCGAAGCGCTTGACCTGCGTGCCGCCGTCCTCGACGTAGTACTCACGTTGCACCTCGGCCCCGGCGAACTGCAGCACCGTCGCGAGCACGTCGCCAAGTGGACCGCCCCGCGCATTCGCGAGCGTGAGCGGCCCAGTGGGATTCGCGGATACGAACTCCACCTGGATGCGCCTTCCCCTGAGCGTGGAGGAGCGGCCGTAGTCGGCGCCGTCGCGGATGATCGCGTCGACCTGCCCGCGCAGCCAGGCCAGGTCGAGACGGACGTTCACGAAACCGCCGCCGGCGACCTCGGCAGAAGCGAGAGGCGGACGGAGATCGAGCTGATCCTTGATGGCGGTGGCGATCTCGTTAGGCGACTTCCGCAGCACTTTCGCGAGGCGCTTCGCGATGCTCGTCGCGTAGTCGCCCTGCGCGGCGTGCGGCGGCACCTCGACCTCGATGGGCTCGCTCTCCCAGCCTTCCCAGCCGAATTGGCGCGCGGCGCGTCCGAGCGCGTCCGAGAATGCGGCCGCAACGAGATCACGCGCTGGTGTGGTCACGTGCGTGAGTCTGGCGCAGTGATAGCGCCCACGCCAACGTCGCCGCTCGGAACGTGCTGGCGGAAGAACAGGAAGATCAACACCGCGGCCGCGGCGTAGAAAACGACGAGCGTGAGCAGATTCGCGGTGTAGCCGCTCGCGCCCACACTGCCGCGGATGGCGCCGGAGATCACGGCGCCCGCCCCGGATCCGCCGGCCCACGCCAGGGCCGTGACCGCGTTCACGCCGGCGCGCTCGCTGGGAGTGAACGAGGAGAACGTGAGGGCGTTCCAGGTCGCGGTCGAGCCGTACATGAAGAAGGCGCGCAGCGCGAGCGCGGCGATCGCGATGACCGCATCGCCGGTGAACGCGGCGACGATAGCGAAGGGCAGCGAGGCGATGACGACGCCGACGACGGAGGCCACGACGCCGTAGCGGCGCGCGATGCGGCCGTGCACGAGCGCACCGAGGCTGCCAGAGGCTGCGATCGCGCCGAGGACGATGCCGAGCGTCGCGAACGGCATCGCGAATCGCTCGGCGAAGAACAGGTTCGTGAACGGGAGAAAGCTGCCCGCTCCGAGACCGAAGACGAACTCGACGATGAGGAAAAGCGCGAGCAGGCGGTACCGGCGCGGTGCGTCGAGCGCGGCGCCCGCGACCGGCACGTCCTTGATGAACAGGATCGGGATCGCGCTGGACGCGGCGATGATGCCGCCGCCTCCGACGAGCACGCGCAACACGATCGCGTCACCCGGCTGCGCGCCGAGGAACGCCGCGACCGGAGCAGCCAGCACGCCCGCGAGAGCGCTCGCGAAGAACGCCGCCATGGTGCCGAGCGCGATCTGCTGACCGAAACGCGACGAACGGGACGAGGCGATCGTCGCGTCGGCGAGCAGCGCGGCGCCCGACGATGACGCGAGAAGACCACCGGCGCCGAAGAGCGTCGCCGAGATCAGGAGCGGCACGATCGCGTCGAACAGCACGAGGCCGACCAGTCCGGTCGCCGCGACGACACCGCCGCTGAGGATCACGGTGCGTCGTGACCGTCCGCGCGCGATCGTTGCGGCCGGGATCGCGCCGATCACGATGCCGAATGCCGAGGCACCGACGAGCGCGCCGAGAGCGATGCCGTCGTAGCCGAGCGCGCGATACAGGAAGTTCAGGTAGAAGGCGGCGACACCGAGACCGAAGCTGCCGAGCGTCGCGGCCACGAGATAAAGGAAGGCATCGCGCCTTCCGAGAGTCACCGGCGTGCTGGTCAGCTGGGGCGCGTGGCCAGCGTGACTTCGACTATCTGCGTCGCGGTGTCGCGGATGATCGCAAGACGCACCCTGTCGCCCGGCCTGAACTTGAGTAGCAGCGACTGCAACGGGTGCGCCTGGTCGATCTGCTGATCGTTCAGCTTCGTGACAACGTCGCTGACGCGCAGCCCAGCCTGAGCGGCCGGCGAGCCGGGCACGATCGAGGAGATCTGGATCCCGGCGGCCGGTGGCAGGCCAAGCGCGACGGCGGCGCGCGGCGACAGCGGCGCGTACTGGATGCCGATGAAGCCACGGTCGACCCGTCCGTTCTTGATGAGCTCGTCGGCGACCGTGCGGATCGTGTTGGAGGAGACGGCAAAGCCCAGACCCTGCGCCTGCTGCGGGTCGGCGATCAGGGTGTTCATGCCGATCACCCGGCGCGCCACGGCCCAGATGAGCGGACCGCCGGAGTTGCCCGGGTTGATCGCGGCGTCCGTCTGCACGAGGTCGTCGAGGAATACGTTCTGCGACACCTGCAGGCGGCGCCCCTTCCCGGAGACGACGCCCGTGGTGACCGTGTTCTGGAACTCACCAAGGGGACTGCCGATCGCGACGACCGTCGCGCCGACGGGGACGTCGTCGCTGTTGGCGAGCTGCGCGACCTTGAGATCGCTGCTCGTTGGGATCTGCAGGACAGCGATGTCCGTCTCGGGATCGCGGCCTACGAGCGTTGCTCGCTGCGTCCGGTTGTCGCTGAAGATCACGTCGAAGAGCGCTCCAGCGCCGCCGCCACGGGCGTTCTCGACGACGTGGCTGTTCGTCACAACGTAACCGCGCGCGTCGATGACGAAGCCGGAGCCACTCGATTGCTGTTGACCCGAGGCGAGGCGATTGACGACCGTCACGACCGCCGGAAGCAACTCCTTCGCGACATCGACGATCGGGTCCGCGCCCGCCGGCACCGTGACCGGTGCGCTCGAGGCGATGGCGGTCGGGACCGGTGTGGGCACGAGCTCGGCAGGAGCACGGCCGTCCAGCAGAGTGGCGGTCGCTCCGCCCGCGATCCCACCGACGATCACGCCGACAAGAAGCAGGGCGGCACCACTTGGACCGGTCGACCGTGGTGGCGGGCTATACGCGGGGGTCGGCGCGGGCTCGTACATCGGCGGAGGGTCTACCTCCGGGGCCGGGCCGGAGTTTCACCCGTGGGCGTCGTCGTTTTGCGGCGCCTCGCGGTCGGACGGATCACGTCCGGCTCGACGAGCTGCCCGAGCGCCGTTCCGCGGATCTCGAGGTCCACATGACTGTCGGGCTCGATCTCGACGTTCCAGGTCATCGTGATCTCGAGCTGCTGGTAGATGCGCTCGAACCCAGACTCGGAGTTGGTCACGGCGTAGATCGGCTTGGTCGCCACCAGCGCCGGCGGATCGATCGCGAGCGTGAGATCGAAGCGCTTGGACTCCGAGTGCACCTGCACCTCGGTCACGTTGCGGACGTCGATCGGCTTCCCTGCCGTGGTCTTGCGCGTCCCGACGGTGATGACGTCCAGGGCCTCGTGCTCGCCGAGGAGCCCGAGGTTCGAGGCGCTCGTGAACGACAGCTCGATCGTCTCGTCGCCATCGTTACGCAGGCGGTATCGCACGCCGGCCGCGAGGCCCTCGTCCGCGATGCGGATGTCCTTGCGTATGCCGAGGCCGGGTGTCGCCGCGAGAGTTCGGGCCGGCGGCTCGAGCGTGAGGCTCACGGTGCGCGCCTCGCGCTGCGGCGTGAGCGCGTAGTTGACCGCGTGGAGGTTCACCGGCTCGCCCTTACGCACGGTGAAGCTGTCCTGGAAGAGAGCGCG
>JANMSU010000027.1:0-4485 GCA_031389835.1 Chloroflexota bacterium | reverse complement strand
CACCTGGTGGCGGACCTTCTCGAGCGACACGCCGAGCGATTCGAGCACCCCCGAGGCGATCCCCTCGCCCTCGCGCACCAGACCAAGCAGAAGGTGCTCGGTGCCGACGTGGCTGTGGCCGAGCTTGCGCGCCTCGTCGATCGCGAGCTCGATGACCTTCTTCGTGCGTGGCGAAAGGGTGATCTCGCTGGGTGATGTCGTGGAGTCGCCGCGACCGATGATGAACTCGACGGCGGTGCGCACTTTCGACAGCTCGACGCCGAGCGAGTCGAGAACGCGCGCCGCGACGCCTTCGCCCTCGCGAACGAGCCCGAGCAGGAGGTGCTCCGTTCCGATGTAGTTGTGGTTGAAACGGATGGCCTCGTCCTGGGCGAGCGCGAGCACTCTCTTCGCGCGGTCGTTGAAGCGGTCGAACGGACCCATCTAAAGCTTCTCTATCCCGTATATCGGTGTCGGCATCATCTGGTTCCGATTATACGTTCGTAAGCCGCGGTGTCCGACTTGCGGACAGCGACCAACCATGACCTGTGCCGGGGAGCACGTCGCCAACCTGCACAGCAGCGATCGGATCGGGCACCTGTTTGCGGCGACGCGCGAGCGCCCAGTACGGCGTCACGTGCGTCACGGTCGCCGCCACGACCTTACCGGTATCGAGTTGGTCGGCATGCCGCGCCAAGGATCCGCGCCGAGGCGCTTGATAGACAAGGGAGATGCGCTGCCGCGCGTCGATCACGTCCCCGTTCTTACGCATCTCCTCCGGCTCCGGCCAATGCTTCCGATTCCGGGCGCGACTGAGTGAGGGCACGACTCCGCCATCGGGTCCCTCGGGTTACGCGACGAGGGCGATGACGTGTTCACCTACGTTCAGCTGAGCGCCGTGCGGTCTCGGTGGCGAGCAGATCCTCCATCGCTCGGGATCGATGGACGTCGTTCAGCGAGCGCGCAGTGATCGTGCCGCCTACACTCCCGCAAACCGGAGCAAGGAGGCCCACCCGTCAACTCGACGGCGCGCTGGCCGAAGAGGCTCGAACATCTCGCCTGGCTGCTCCGGGCGGAAGCGGTCGCTGTCGTAGTCGCCACCGCGGATCCACCCTCCACCGTCTTTTCACATCGGATCGACGCTGCCGACTGGCACGCCATCCTCGGAGAGGACGCATTCGCGCGCGCAGCCGGGGGTGCGTTCGCGGTGTCGGTGCCATCCGGACGGTGGGGCGACGAGACGGCCTTCGCCGTGGTCGCGCCGATCGAGACCTGGAACGGACCGGCTGTCTTCTGCGGGCTCCGTCGGGAGATGCCATTCGACGCGCTCGACGTTGTCGCGGCGACGTCCGCGGCTCAGCTGCTTGCGATGATGGCAACGGACGGCCGAGAGCTGGCGGGGGCCCAGAGGCGCGCAGCCGAGCTTGACGAGCGGCTGGACGTGCTCGGTGGCCTCGGTGACGGCCTGGTGGACGCCCGGGACGCCAGCGCGGTCCTGGCGCGGGCCGCGGCCGAGGTGGCGCGCCGGATGGGAGCCGGCGCGACGTCGATCATGCTTGTTGAGGGGAACGAGCTCCGGCTGCGCGCGTCGGTGGGGCTGCCGAGCGAGGTCCGTTTGGGCCGCGGCCAGCGACTCAGTGAAGGGATCGCGGGCTGGGTGGCCACAAGCGGGGAGAAGATCGCGCTGAGCGGACGCGTGACCGACGAGCGCTTCCACGGCGTCGATCCGGATGCCCGCGAGTCCATCTCGGTACCGCTGCGTGTCGGTGACGACGTGCTGGGGGTGCTCAGCGTGAAGCGTCCCCAGGAGGCGGACGGCTTCTCTGGTCGCCAGACGCTTCTCGACGGCATCGCGGCCGACCTGTCGCGCGCTCTTCAAGCGATGAACGTCATCGCCGCCCTGGAGCGACAACGCGAGCACGCGGAGGGGTTCGCCGACGTTGCGCTGGCGGTTGCGGCGGGCGACGCGCCCGGCGCCGCGCGAGCCGCGGCAGAATCCTTCGGGCACCACGCGGTTGCCCTGCGAGACACGTCCGGGAAGGTGATCGCGGTCTACGCCGACGCCGACGATCCCGAGTGCCGGGCCGCGGCGCTCTCGGCGAGCGAGTCGCTTCGGAGTGCCGACGCTGGTGGGGCGGCCGGGGTGGGCTTCGCGCGACACGACCCCACCTATGAGCCTGACGAGGCTGGCCTTGCTCAGCGTGCCGCCGACACACTCGCCCTCCTCGGCCGGACGACCGAGATGAAGCGCGAGTCTGGACGGGTCCTGCGCGTCCTTGCCGTCGAGGACCACCCGGTCATGCAGCTCGGCGTCCGAGCGCTCCTCGAGCGCGAGGGCCTCACCGTCGTCGGGCTGACCTCGACGTGCAGCGAGGCGATCGGCCTGCTCGCCGATGCGCAGCCCGACGTCGTTCTCTGCGATCTGCACCTGCCGGACGCGACGGGCGCGGAAGCCGTCGCCCGCATCCGCGCTGAGGCACCAGCCCTGCCGATCGTCGCGTTCAGCATCGACCGGAGTCCCGACCTGATCCGCGCCGTCATCCGGGCCGGCGGCAATGGCTACGTCTCCAAAGACACGCCGGCCAGCCGTGTGATCGCCGCGCTCCACGCCGCCGTCGAAGGGCTTGTCGCGCTCGGGCGAGATGCCGCCGCGTCCATCGCGAAGGTCGACACGCTCGCTTCAGGCACGCAGGGGCCTGCGGACTCGCGGGAGACCGAGGCGAGCACCAAGACGGGCACCGCGGCACCGAATAGCGCGACCCCAAATGGGGTACCCCCGAATGGATCGGACGAAGGTTCCTCGCAGCACGAGCCGCTCACGCCGCGCGAGCTCGAGCTGCTCCGATATATGGCGGAGGGCTACACCAACAAAGAGGTCGCTCGCGCGATGGTGCTCGCGGAGGACACCGTGAAGAAGGGCGTCCAGATGCTGATCGCGAAGCTCGGCGCCGCCGATCGTACGCACGCCGTCGTACTAGCCCTAAGGAACCACCTGATCGAATAGTTTTTCTGTCCAATCGGGTATTCGGGCTACGTGACTAGCGCACCTATACACAGCAAAAGCCGTTAAACACGCCGAACCCGAATGGGTATTCGAAATGTGCCTGAACGGGGATTAACCGCAGGCATAGGTCCACGTCAAAGTCTGGCGGCTGACGCGCTACAGGGGTCGGCCTTTACGGCCGTTGAGCGGATGCGCGGCTGCGGCGGAGGGGGACTGGCGTGGATCTAGCCCAGTTGTGGGCGAGTTGTCGCGCGGGCGACACGGGGTCGCGCGGAGCGCTGATCGAGCGCTACGCCGATCTGGCCATCGGCATCTCCCGCTGCATGCGTATCCCACCGACATCTCTGGCTGACCGCGACGACGTCTCGTCCGCGGCAATGATCGGTCTGATCGCCGCGGTCGACCGCTTCGATCACCGCCGCGGCGTTCCGTTCGAGGCGTACGCCTCGCTGCGGATCCGGGGTGCGGTGGTGGACGAGCTCCGCCGCGTCGACGAGCGTGGGCGCGCCGATCGGCGGCCGGAAGCCGCCGCGCTCGCGGTCTCCCTCGACGCACTGATGGAAAGCGGCGCGCATCATGGCCCGGTCATCGACGACGGCTTCAGCGAGCGCCACGAGCTAGAGGATCTCAAGACACGTATTCAGGACGCGTTGGGGAGGCTACCGGCTCGCCAGCGTGAGGTCATCGCGCGGTACTACGGCGATGAGCTCACGCTGCGCGAGGCGGGGGCGAAGATGGGCGTCAGCGAGGCACGCGCGTGCCAGCTACATGGCCGCGCGATCCAGAGCCTGAGACGCGAGCTCTCCGTAAACACCCCCACAGCAGCCGCACGAGTCGCGCCGGCTCACATCACGGCGGCGCCGGCGAGGGTCGCCCAGCCCATCGCGGCTTAGCTTGCCACCAGCGCCGCAGCGCGCTGCGTCGGCAAGGAACACTTCGGTCCGCAGACGCAGTCGGCCGACGTCCGTCATCCACACCGCAAGGCCAAGTGGCGCGAGCAGCTCGCGTACGCGCCTGCGGTCGGTGCCGGCGAACAATGGCGCGAGATCGTCGAAGACGGGATGCTCGATCGTGCGGAACGCCAGAAGATCGCCGCACGGCGCCGGAGCGTTCGTGGCGAACACACCGAGCCGCTCGTACTTCCACCACACGTACTCCGCGCGGTCGCGGTGGTGCGCGATGTGCAGCCGGCGCTCACCCTCGCGGCCCTCGAGTCGCCCGTCTCCCAGAAGCGAGCCGAGGATCACCTGGACCTGCACCGGATCCGGGACGACACGCCGCAGTACGCGCTCCGGATGCTCCCCCACACCTCATACGTCGGCTTGGGATTGCCGGGCGGTCCCTTGTCGCATGCGGGGCTACGTGCTCGCGCGGAGCGCCTCGGCGACGAGCTCGGGCCCGCGAGCGTCCATCCAGCGCTCGATGGCGAGTGCGCGATCCACGAGGGGCGCGAGTCCATCCGGGAACGGGCGACCATCGAGTGAGCGGCCCGCCCACCAGAC
>JANMSU010000005.1:0-10255 GCA_031389835.1 Chloroflexota bacterium | reverse complement strand
CGCCAGTTCGTCGGCGGCCTGGAGCGCCTCGTGCAGGGTGATGCCGGCGGCGATGACGGTGACGACATCGCTGTCCGATTCACGGACAACCCGGCTGCCGCCGATGGCGAATTGCTCGTCGCCGTCGTAGAGCACCGGCGTCTTCTCGCGGGTGGTGCGCAGGTAGCTGATGCCGGGCTGTTCGGCCATCGCCATGACCAGCCGGGCGGTCTGGTTGGCATCGCAGGGGTAGAGGACAGTGCTGCCATGTACCGCGCGCATCATCGCCAGGTCCTCGAGGGCCATCTGCGACGGCCCATCCTCACCGATCGAGACTCCGGCGTGCGAACCGGAAAGACGGATGTTCGCTCGCGAGATCGCGGCCATGCGGATGAAGTCGTACGCGCGTGTGAGGAACGCCGCGAACGTGGACGCGAACGGCACGAAGCCGACGACCTGCATCCCGACCGCGACCGCCACCATTCGCTGTTCCGCGATGTACATCTCGAAGAAGCGGTCGGGGGCGGTCTTTTTGAAATCCTCGGCGTGTGTCGAGTTGCTCACCTCCGCGTCGAGCGCGACCACATCCGCGCGGGCGGCGCCGAGCGCTGCGATCGCTTCGCCATACGCCTTGCGCGTGGCCACGGGCTCGGTGTATCGCTTCAGGTCCGGTGCCTTCGGCGTTGGTTGCGGCGCGGGCCGCCACGCTGTTGGACCCGGAACCTCGAAGTTGCGCGACGGCTCGTCGCCGATCTCCGCGAGCGCCTGCTTCGCCTGCTCCGCGTCGAGTGTTTTGCCGTGCCAGCCCGGCTTGTCCTCGAGGAACGAGACGCCTTTGCCCTTCACGGTGCGGGCGACGATCGCGGTCGGGCGCGACGCCGAGCGCGCGCGAGAGAACGCTCTGTCGATCTGCGCGATGTCGTGACCGTCGATGACGATCGCGTCCCAACCGAACGCCTTCGCGCGCGCCGCGTACGCGTCGGTATCCCACTCGAGCTCGGTCGGCCCGCGCTGACCAAGACGATTGACGTCGATGATCGCGGTGATGTTCTCGAGGCCCTCATGACCGGCGAGATCGAAGCCCTCCCAGATCGAGCCCTCGGCGGTCTCGCTGTCGCCGACGACGACCCACACGTGGAACGGCGCTTTCAGGATCCGCTTGCCCGCGAGGGCGACGCCGACGCCGATCGGCAGCCCCTGTCCGAGCGACCCCGTCGCGACATCGACCCACGGCAGGATTGGTGTGGGATGACCTTCGAGGCGCGAGCCGAATTTGCGGAACGTCAGGAGTTCCGCATCGTCGATCGCACCAGCGGCACGGAACATCGCGTAGATGAGCGGCGACGCGTGGCCCTTCGAGAAGATGAGGTGGTCGTTCACGAGCGCGTCGGGGTGGTCGAACTCATAGCGAAGATGACCGGCGAGCAAGACGGCCATGAGATCCGCGGCGGATAGCGACGATGTCGGATGGCCCGATCCAGCCGCGGTCGAGCACCGGATGCTGTCGGCACGAAGCTGACGAGCCAGCGAGCGGTACAGATCGAGGCGCGTCGCGGCCTCGCTCACGGTCGCCACGACCACACGGTACCGCAGGAAGACCCTCTGGACCGAATATCCTCGGTCGCACGACGGGGGTGACGGCAATGGAGATCGGGCTCTACGGCCTGGGCCGGATGGGCGGCAACATGGTCACGCGTCTGGTCCGGGGCGGACATCGCGTCGTCGCGGGCAATCGCAGCCCGGGCCCTGTCGACGAGGCAAAGGCCGGTGGCGCCAGGGGCGCCTACACGATCGAGGAGATGACGAAGCAGCTACGACCTCCACGTGTCCTCTGGTCGATGGTCCCCGCGGGCGAGGCCACTGACCAGACGCTCGACGAGTTCGCGAAGTACGCGACCAAGGGCGACGTGCTGGTCGATGGCGCCAACTCCTACTTCCGCGACTCGATGCGGCGCGCGGAGAAGTACCGCGCTCTCGGCTTCGAGTACCTCGACGTCGGCGTTTCGGGCGGAGTGTGGGGGCTCGAGAACGGCTACTGCATGATGGTCGGCGGCGAGGCGCAGGCGGTCGACATCGTGAGACCGATCCTCGACACGCTCGCGCCCCCGAATGGTTGGGCTCATTTCGGGAAGAGCGGTGCTGGCCACTTCATCAAGATGGTCCACAACGGCATCGAATACGGGATGATGCAGGCCTACGGCGAGGGTTTCGAGCTCATCCACGCGAGCGACTTCAAGATCGACATGAAGCAGGTCGCGACCGTCTGGATGCAGGGCAGCGTCGTGCGTTCCTGGCTGCTCGAGCTCGCGGAGCGCGCGTTCGAGCAGGAGGGCCCCGACCTCGCCAACATCAAGGGCTGGGTGGCAGATTCAGGCGAAGGACGCTGGACAATTCAGGAAGCGATCACTCATGACGTGCCGGCAACCGTGCTGGCGCACTCGCTCTTCGCGCGGTTCACATCGAGACAGAACGACTCGTACGCGATGAAAGTCGCAGCGGCTTTGCGCAATCAATTCGGGGGTCATGAAGTAAAGAAGTGAGACAGCCTGTGCGAGCTCGCGGCGTGAGGCGGGGCGACGGCGTCGCGGCGCTCCTTGAGCGAGCGTCTGCGCCCAGCCGGCCCGAACAAAGCGCACTTCGTGAACAGCGGGCCGGCGTAGCCAGCAGCGAGCGAGAGGAGTGCCGCGACGGCTAGCCCCGCCGCACGCCGCGAGCTCGCGCCGGCTGGGCGAACGTGACCGTCACGATCGCGAATCCGTTGCGCGAAGGCTTGCGACTTGCGCGTACTCCGGAGCCCGCGTGTCTTGTGATCTTCGGTGCGTCAGGTGATCTCACGGCACGCAAGCTCATACCGGCGCTCTACAACTTGGCACTCCAGCACCTTCTTCCTGCGAGCTTCGCGGTGGTCGGTTCCGCGCGGCGCCCCATGAGCACTCCCGAATTCCGTGCCGAGCTTCACGACGCTGTCGCGGAGTTCAGTCGCACCCGGCCGATCAACGAGGAGGTCTGGGCAACGTTCGCGCGCGGAGTCCACTACGTCCAGACCGCGGACGACACCGGATACGACGAGCTCGGACGGGTTCTCGCGCGCATCGACGCGCAGATCGGCGCGAACGGCAATCGCCTCTTCTACCTCGCAACACCGCCGGCCGCATACGAGCCGATCATCCGCGCGATCGGCGGGCACGGCCTGCGCGGCGCCAGCGGATGGTCGCGCGTCGTCGTGGAGAAGCCGTACGGCCACGACTTGAGGAGCGCGATGCAGCTGACGAGCGTCGTGCAGGAGGTGTTCCGCGAAGATGAGGTCTTCCGCATCGATCACTACCTCGGCAAGGAAACGGTGCAGAACATCCTCGTGCTGCGCTTCGCGAACAGCATCTTCGAACCGATCTGGACCCGTCAGTACGTCGATCACGTGCAGATCACGGCTGCCGAGTCGATCGGTATCGAAGAGCGCGCCGGTTACTACGACAGCGCCGGAGCGATGCGCGACATCGTCCAGAACCATCTCCTACAGCTTCTCGCGCTGGTGGGCATGGAGCCGCCGGCCGCATTTGATGACCGCTCGGTCCGCGATGAGAAGGTGAAGGTCCTGCGCGCGCTGCGGCGGATCCCGCCCGATCACGTCAGCGCGCTCACCGTCCGCGGTCAATACGGTCCGGGGTTCATCGGCGGCGAACGCGTGCCGGGCTATCGCGAGGAGCACGGCGTCGCGCCGAACTCACAGACCGAGACCTATGTCGCGCTCAAGTGCTTCATCGACAACTGGCGCTGGGAGGGCACCCCGTTCTACGTAAGGACCGGAAAGCGGCTGCCGAAGCGCTCGACCGAGATCGCGATCCGCTTCCGCGTCGCGCCGCACCGGATCTTCGTCCGCGACGCGTCGGAGGGCCTCGAGGCCAACGAGCTCGTGATCCGGATCCAACCCGACGAAGGCATCTCCCTCACCTTCGGCGCGAAGGTCCCGGTCCAGGGCCTCCGGATCCGATCGGTGAACATGGACTTCGGCTACGGCGAGTCGTTCATGGTCGATGCGCCAGATTCCTACGAGACGCTCATCCTGGACGCGCTCCGCGGCGACGCCACCCTCTTCACGCGCCGCGACGAGGTCGAGCAGCAGTGGGCATTCGTCGACCCGATCCTCGCCGGTTGGGACGAAGACCGGCAGCCGCTCGCGATGTATGCCGCGGGCACCTGGGGCCCTGAGGAGGCAGATCAGCTCATCGCGCGCGACGGCCGCACCTGGCGGCGAGCGTGAGCGTCCTGGACGACACCTTCTGGGGTGCGAGCGCGACGAGCATCGATGCGCTCGAACGCGAGCTGGCCCGCCTTCGTCGTGTCGCGGTCGCGCACGCAAAGGAGCGCGGGCGCACGCTTGCGCGAGCGTCGGTGCTCAACCTCGTGGTCTATTCCGAGCGTGAGGTGCACGCGCGCCGGGCGGCACGGACCGTGGCGGATCTTGCCGTCCGGCACCCGTCCCGTGCCGTCATCGTGCTCGGGGACAGAGGTCGGGATGGTGTCGTCGCATCGGTGCAGCTCCACTGTCACGTGCCGGAGGGGGACGGCGCACAGCCGGTGTTGTACGAGCAGATCTTCGCGCGCGTTCGCGGGGACTTCGACGAGCGGGTGGCGAGCGTCGTCATCCCGCTCCTCGTTCCCGACCTGCCTGTCTTCCTGTGGTGGACCGGAACGCCGCCGAGCGATGCTCGGCATCTCGACGATCTCGTCGGGCTCGCCGATCGGCTCATCGTCGATTCGGCCGACTTCGCACGCGCCGACCGCACCCTGCCGGAGGTCGCGCAGCTGTCGCGCCTCCACGTGGGCATCACCGATCTCAATTGGGCAAGGCTCACGCATTGGCGCGAGCTCGTCGCGCAGTTCTTCGACGTGCCCGCGTGGCGTCCCTTCCTCAGCGCCATCACCGGGATCCGTGTGGGGTTCGCGGTCGACATGGACGGCCGCGATATCCATCCCTCGCAGGCCCTGCTGCTGCTCGGTTGGCTCGCGTCGCGTCTCGGCTGGCAGCCCGTCGAAGCCCTCGCGCCGGCGGAAGCCGGAGGACTTCTCTTCCGCATGAAGCGAGCGGACGATGGGACGGTCATGGTGCGCCTCCGACCACGCTTCGAGCGCGGCCTTGACGCCGGTGACGTGTCCGGCGTCCGCATTCAGGCCGCGACTGATGGAGCGACCGCGGAGTTCGTGATCAAGCGCGCACCGGACGAGCGACACGCGACCGCGACGGCGATCGTGGACGGGTCGGTGCGAGCCGAGCGCGTCGTTCCGCTCCCCGCGCTTGGGATCCGCGAGCTGCTTGGCGAGGAGCTCGCCATCGCCGGGAACGATCGTGTCTACGAGGCCGCGCTCGGCGCGCTCATGGGCCTGGCCTGAGCCTTGCGGCGACTATGAGAGACATGCCAACAGACGACGTTGCCTCGGCCAAGCGCGAAGACACGCAGGAGGGACGGCTCCTCGCGGGCCGGTATCGCCTCACCGCGCGCATCGACGAGGGTGGCGCGGGCGAGGTGTGGCAGGCGCGCGACGAGCGGCTCGACCGCGACGTCGCGATCAAGCTTCTCGGCGCGAACGCGGACGACGCGTTCCGCGAGCGTTTCGCGGATGCGGCGCGGCGCGCCGCGTCGGTGACCCACCCGAACGTCGTGACCGTCTTCGACGAGGGCCGCGACGGAGCGGACGCTTTCATGGTCATGGAGCTCGTGCGGGGGCGGACGCTACGTGATGTGGTCGCCGATCGTGGTCCGCTGCGGCCGCACGAGGGCGCGCGCCTCGTGGCGCAGATCGCCGCCGCGCTCGACGCGGCACACGAGGCGGGTGTCATCCACTGCGACGTGAAGCCGGCGAACGTCATCGTCGATCAGCAGGGCACCGCCAAGCTCACCGACTTCGGCATCGCGAGAGCCGCGCGCGGGCCGCGCGAGCACGAGCTCATCGGCACCGCGCGGTACATCGCGCCCGAGCGGATCGAGGGCAAAGCGCCGACCGAGCGGAGCGACGTGTACAGCCTCGGCCTCGTGGCGTACGAGCTCATCGCCGGACGGCCGCCGAACGCCGAGATGGAGACCGAGGATCTTCTGCGCGTGCGCCTGGATGGACGTGCGCCGTCGCTGCGATCGACGCGTGTCGGCATCAACGAAGAGATCGATCGTGTCGTCGCGAAGGCTCTCGCGCGGGATCCACAGGATCGCTACGCGAGCGCCGGCGCTTTTGCGCGCGATCTCCTCGCTGCGTCTCAGCGCGATGACGCGACAGGGGTCCTGCCGCCGGTCGCGACGCGGCCGCTGCGGGGCGGTCGACGTGAGTTCCGCGTCGACACGACGATCGCGCTCATCGCCGTCGTCGCCGTCCTCATGGCGACCCTCGCGATGTTCGCGTCTTTCCAGGGACGCGCCGTCAATACGCCACCCGCGGCGAGCCCGGCCGCGTCGGCTCCCGCGCGCGGGGCGCCGAACGTTGTCGGCAGGAACCTGAACGAGGCAGCCAACGCGCTCATCGCAGCCGGCTACCGGTCTCCGGTGTCGTGGCAGGTGGATCCGGCCGCGCGCGGCCAGGCCTGCAGCGTGGTGCGGCAGGAGCCGCCGGCCGGTACGGCGATCGCGACCGGTGCCGAGGCGCGCCTCTTCCTTGCGCCCGGCAACTGCGGCAGCGGAAAGAAGGACAAGGACTGACGCGCGTGGCGACAGGCGTGAGGACGGATACGGGACGGGTGCGGGACGGGAACGAGGACCGCTACCTCGTACGTGAGGAGCTGGGCGTCACGTTGCTCGCGGTCGCCGATGGCGTGGGCGGATCGAGCGGCGGAGAGATCGCCGCGGACGCCGCCCTAGCGGAGCTCGGGACCCGCTTCTTCGCGGCACCTGCGGACCAGGCGACCAGCGACGCACTCGCGGAGGCCATGCGGGACGCGAACGCCGCCGTTCTCCGGGCGGCCGGGTCTTCGGGCCACCGCGACGCCGCCACGACGATCGTGGCTGTGGTGGTGCGCGCGAACGAGGCGGTCGTCGCGAACCTCGGCGACAGCCGCGCCTACCTGGTCCGCGACGGGGTCAGCCGGCAGATCACGGAAGACCACTCCGGTGATGTGGAGCATGCGATCACCCGTTTCGCCGGAGATCCCCGTGGCATCCAGCCCGACATCTTCGTGGAGAGCCTTCGCCCGGAGGATCGCCTCCTTCTGTGCAGCGACGGTCTCACGCGTCACGTCTCGCCGGAAGAGATCGCCTCGGTGGTGGGTGGCGAGGACGTGCGCGTCGCCGCGAGCGCGCTTGTCGATCTCGCGAACGCACGCGGCGGTCAGGACAACGTGACGGTGCTCCTCCACGCGCCAGGTCGGCGGGCGACCGTCTCGGGCACCGCCGGCAGGGCCGCGGCGTTCGCGATCTTCGCGCTGCTCATCCTGGTCACCGTCGGCGGAGCGATCGCCGTCCTCTTCGCCGTGAGCTCGGCTCCGCCGCCCCCCATGTCGACATCGCCGTCCCGCAGCGCGTCGCCGACGCCGACCGAATCGCCATCGCCATCGCCATCATTCGCGCCCTCTCCGACGCCGAGTCCGAGTCCCTAGGGCTACATCCCGAAGCGCTCGAGGAATCGTCGCGCGACTGGCGCGCCGATCGCGACCGCGACCGCGCCGATGAAGACCGCGCCCTCGATGATCCAGGCGCCCGCGACCGTCGCCACCGTGAGTGGGTTGGCGCTCACCGGTGTGGGGCATGACTCCGTCGGATAGAAAGTCGGGTCGTAGTGCCAGGTCGGAAGGATCTCGTAGATGCTGCCCAGCTCGCCCGGGATCGGAAGCCCCGACACATACGGATAGAAGATTACGAACACCGCCGCAGCCACCCCGAAGAACACGAGAACGGCTTTCCGTCGGCGCTCCCACAGCACGGCGAGCAGCGCCGCGAGGCACAGGAGATAGAACGGCAGCACCGTGAAGAAGTGGTAGAAGAAGAGCACGCGCGAGATCGGGATCCACGCGACGAACTGCGTGAGCATCGCGAGTGATAGGACGCCGAGCGACCACGAGCGCGTGCGGATCGCGAGCGCCACGGTGAGCGCGGCGGCCGGCAGCGCCGCCCAGTAGAGAACGATGTTGCCCGCGTCGTAGATGTAGCCGTTGGTGCCGCCGGTGCTCTGGCCGAAATACCAGTACACCGGTTTTAGGTTGAGCGGCCAGCTCCACCACGGCGAGCCCGCGCAGTGCGGCGCGGTGAGCGAGCTGTGGTACCAGAACATCTGCTGCGTGAGCTCCCACAGATTCCACCCGTACGGCGCCGTGGTCCCGCCGAACCAGGGGATGTAGCTACCGAGATAGATCATCAGCGGGATCACCGCGAACGAAAGGAACAGCCGAGCGGCGTTGCGCCCGCGGCCGGCGAGGAGGTCGAGCGGTCCGCCCGTACCGGGGCGGCCCCGTTCGTAGGCGAATGCCGTCATGCCCACGGACAGGATGAAGACGCCGGCCAGCGTGTAGACGGCGGCCCACTTCGAGGCGACGCCGAGCCCGAGCAGCACGCCGGCGAGCACGATGTCGACCGCGGCCCAGCGTCTGGGCTGATGCGCCGCGACGATGAAGTACCACGCGGCGACGATGAAGGTCGTCACGTAGATGTCGTTCATGCCGATGCGCGCCTGCGCGAACATCGAGCCGTCGAGCAGAACCGCGGCTCCGACGAGCACACCGATCACGGGCGACGCGAACAGGCGGCGCGACAGCAAAACGAGGAAGAACGCCAGGACCGCCCCTAGGACGACACCGGGTAGGCGCCACGCCAGAGCGTGACGCCCGGTCTCGACGCGCTCGATGCCTCCGGAGCCGGCGACCAGAAGCTTGTCGTCGTCGTTGTCGATCGCGAGGAGCGATCCCGACACCGGGATCGCGATGTAGGGTGACGCGCCGTGCACCTCGACCACGACGAGGCGGCCCTCGGTGAGCGCATAGAGGAACTGCGTTCGCGGGACCACCGTGAGCGCGGTGGCGCCAGATGTGTACGGACCGGTGCGCGGGTTCGCGAGCGACACCGACTGGCGCTGACCGCTCGGCAGCTCGTAGACATCAAGGGTCGGGACGTCGGCGCGCGCGACGAAGAGCCGGTTCGGCGCCTGCGCCCACGCGATCGCGCGACCTGGACCGCCGCCTGGGAGCTGGCGCAACTCTTTACCGGTCGCTGGATCGACGACGCGCACGTCGCCGCGCGCGTCGAGCACGTAGAGCTCCGTCCCGTCCTTGTTCGTCGTCACCGCCACGCCGCCGACCTGCACCGTCAGCGGTGCGATGTCGATGGTCGTGTAGATCGTGAGCCCCGCTTCCGTCGCGACGACCACGCGGCTGCCGGACACGAGCAGCGCAGTGATCCGGCCGGTGATCGGAAGCGTCGCGCGCGGAATCTGTGAATTGCTCGGCTGCGCCACCACCGGTTTCTCGAAGAGCTCGGTCTCGGTCACCCAGACGATGCGCTGGCCATCGAGAATTAGTGCGCGCACACCGGTCGCGCCGATCACCGCACTGCGCTCCACGGCGGCGTCACGCGAACGCAGGCTGATGTCGCCATTCGAAGTAGCGAATGCACGTGTGCCGTCCGAACCGACGGCAAAGGCGACGACGTTCGCGCCCGGCAGCGTCTCGCGACCGACGACGCGGTCGTCACCGAACGCGAGGATGCTGAGCGCCATGACCTCTTTCGCGAGATGCGGGTGCGTCCACTCATACGGATCGCGCTGCGCGAGAAGCTCGAAC
This sequence comes from Chloroflexota bacterium, assembly GCA_031389835.1. Classification (GTDB taxonomy): domain Bacteria; phylum Chloroflexota; class Limnocylindria; order P2-11E; family P2-11E; genus CF-39. Next base: position 528 of record JANMSU010000005.1, on the reverse strand, counting down.
GCGGTGCGTGCGTGATAGACCTCGTCGAAGTACATGTCGCGCGGGTGGTCAAGCCGGTAGCCGCGAGTGAGCAGGAGCGCGAGCGCGACGAGCAGCGCGATCGTGATGTCGCGTCGCGTCGGCGCACGTCCTCTTGCGAGCGCCGCGGGTAGGCTCCACGCAGTCCGCGGCTGGGCGGGGACCGCGGACGCCTTCGAAGAGATGGCCGCGAAGGAGCTTTGAAGACGCGCCTCGCCGCGGAGGAGCCGCCAGGCGATGAGCCCGGCAGTTCCGAGCATGACGAGCGCGATCAGGATCTGTCCTTGGCGCGTGAAGAGTGTGGTCTCGAGCCACTCCGGCGACTTGAGATCGTTCTGGCCGTAGCGCGTGAAGGCGAAGTACAGCGAAAGCGCGAACGTGAGCGACAGCACGACGTATGGCCATAGGAGGCGCGCGCGCACCGCCGCGAGCGGGAGCAGCAGGACGAACACTGGGAAGAGATAGCGCTCGTGCGCGCGGGTCGGCAGGAAGTAGAAGGCGCATGCGGCG
>JANMSU010000002.1:0-6797 GCA_031389835.1 Chloroflexota bacterium | reverse complement strand
ACGCAGCTCGCTCGGAACGGGACGCGCGCGTTCCGGCCAGGTGCAAGCGTGCAAATCCCGGGCCGCACGGCGCCGAGGAAGGCTGCTAGGCGAGCGCCGCCTTTGCGCCGGCGCCGCGAGCCAGTTTTGGGGCGAGATCGTCGGTGCGCTCCCAGGGCAGATCGAGGTCGGGCCGGCCGAAATGCCCGTAGGCCGCGGTCTGCCGATAGATCGGCCGCCGCAGCTGGAAGCTGTCGATGACCGCGCCGGGCCTGAAGTCGAAATGCTCTTCGATGAGACTCCGGATGGTCTCGTCCGACACCGTGCCGGTGCCGAAAGTCTCGACATTCAGCGAGATGGGACGAGCGCCGCCGATGACGTATGCGAGCTGAACCTCAAAGCGGTCCGCGAGGCCGGCCTTCACCACGTTCTTCGCGACATAACGCGCCGCGTAGGCGGCTGACCGGTCGACCTTCGTCGGATCCTTCCCGCTGAAGGCACCACCGCCGTGCCGGGCGTAGCCACCGTACGTGTCCACGATGATCTTGCGTCCGGTGAGTCCGGCGTCACCCATCGGTCCGCCGATGGTGAATACGCCGGTCCCGTTCACGAGGTACTTCGTTTTCGCGTCGAGCCAGCGCTCCGGGATCGCGGCCCTGACCACGACGTCCCGGATCTCCGCCTCGATCTGATCGTGGGTGATGTCCGGATCGTGCTGGGCCGCGACGACGACGGTATGCACACGCTGCGGAACGCCACGCGAATACTCCACCGTGATCTGGCTCTTGCCGTCGGGCCGCAGCCACGGTAGGCGCTTGGACTTCCGCGCCGCTGCAAGCTCCTTCGCGACGGCGTGCGCGAGCGTGATCGGAAGCGGCATCAGCTCCTCGGTCTCACGCACCGCGAAGCCGAACATCATCCCCTGGTCGCCCGCGCCGAGCTCGTGTGGGTTTGTGCCGGCGCGCGCCTCCGACGATTCATTCACGCCCAGTGCGATCTCGCGCGATTGCTCCTTGATCGCGGTTAGGACGCCACAGCTCTGGTAGTCGAAACCGTAGTCCGCGTTCACGTAGCCGATGTCCCGCACGATCCCGCGGACGAGCCCGGGCACGTCGACCCATGCCGTCGTCGTGATCTCTCCGCAGACGAGGATCGTGCCGGTCGTGGTCGCCGTCTCGCACGCCACGCGCGCGTTCGGGTCCTGGCGCAGGCACTCGTCCAGCATCCCGTCCGAGATCTGGTCGCACAGCTTGTCGGGGTGACCCTCCGTCACCGACTCGCTCGTGAAAAGCGTCTGGTCCGCCGACATGAACGAGCTCACCACTCTTACGTTCCCGCCTTCCATGACCTCGCGTACACCGCTTGCTCGTCGGTCATCTTGTCGATGCGCATTCCCATGGCCTCGAGCTTCGTGCGGGAGATCTCCTCATCGAGCTCGCGCGGCACAGGGTAGACCTGCGGGGCAAGCGTTCCGGCCTTCTTCATCAGGTACTCGATCGAGAGCGCCTGATTGGCGAACGACATATCCATCACAGCGGCGGGGTTCGCCTCAGCGGCGACGTGGTTCACCAGGCGCCCTTCCCCAAGCACGAAGATCTTCCGATCGCCAAGATCGAACTCCTCGACGAACCGCCGGACCTCACGCCTCGAGCGCGCTTGTTTCTCGAGCGCGCCAAGCTCGATCTCGTCGTTGAAGTGTCCGGCGTTGGCCAGGATCGCGCCGTCCTTCATCGTTGGGAAGTGCTTTCCCGAGATCACGTTCACGTTGCCCGTGCACGTGATGAACAGGTCACCGCGTCGGGCGGCGTCGGCGATGGGCATGACCTGGTAGCCGTCCATCGCGGCCTCAAGCCCGCGCAGGGGGTCAACTTCGACGATGACCACGATCGAGCCCATGCCACGGAAGCGCGACGCGACGCCCCGGCCCACCCAGCCGTAGCCGGCGACAACGACGGTCTTGCCCGCGAGCAGGATGTTCGTCGCCCGCAGGATTCCGTCGACCGACGACTGACCGGTGCCGTACTGGTTGTCGAACATGTGCTTGGTCTGCGCTTCATTGACCGCGACGATCGGGTAGGCGAGGACGCCTTCCGCGGCCATCGCGCGGAGGCGGATCACGCCCGTGGTCGTCTCTTCGGTCCCGCCCTTGACGTGCGTGAGCAGGTCCTTGCGCTCGGTGTGGAGGAGCGTGACCACATCCGCGCCGTCGTCCATGGTGATCTGGGGCTTCGTCTCAAGGACGGCGTTGATGTGCCGGAAGTAGGTCTCACGGTCTTCGCCCTTGCGTGCGAACACCGCGATCCCCTCCTTGACGAGTGCCGATGCGGCGTCGTCCTGGGTCGACAGGGGGTTCGAGGCGCAGAGCGCGACGCTCGCGCCCGCATCGCGCAGCGCGATCGCTAGGTTCGCGGTCTCGGTGGTCACGTGAAGGCAAGCGGCTATCCGCAGTCCTTCGAACGGCCGCTCCTTGGCCATGCGCTTCGCGATGCCGGCGAGCACCGGCATCTCGCGGCCGGCCCATTCGACCCGCCGCGAGCCGACCTCAGCGAGCGCGAGATCGACGACATCGTGACGCGGTGTGGTGACGCTGGTCATCTCATCCTCCCCAGGATCCGATCCCAGGCCGAGCGACGCACCGCCGGGCCTTCGATGAACGGTCCGTGAACGTGGTAACCAAGACGGTCGTACACAGCGATCGCCGGCGCGTTGTCCTGACGAACGTTGAGCACGACGTCGCGGTGCTGCTCGAGGGCGGCCTCGGTCACGGCGGATGTCACCGATGTGGCCATGCCGCGATCGCGGTACGCGAGGCGCGTGAGCACGTTGCCAACGGCGGCGATGTTCGAAAGGCGCGAGCGCACGTGCGTCCCCGCAGCCGACACGAGCGTCTTTCCGACGTACACGCCGAAGTAGATCTCGCGCTCCATGCGGGCTTCAGTGAAGTACGTGCGCGAAGCGTGCCCGTAGAGGTCGATGACGTCATCGAGCTGCTCTGGCCCCAGACGCGTGACCCCATGAGCGACGCGCGGACGGAACGTCGAGACGGAGACCGCCATCCGGTGCATCTTCTCCACGCGCTCGAAGCGATACACGCTTTCGACCGCGAGACGGCCCGGCGGCGGCGTCGCGACGACGATGCGCGGCTCGCGGATGCCGTCACGGAAGATCGACACGAGCGCCTCGCTCTCGCCGCTCGCGAAGCACGGGCGAAAGGGCAGCGCCTCGACCACCAGCGCGCAGGCGACGACCTCATTGCCTCGCGTCGCGGTCCACCAGCGCGCCTTTTCGATCTCCGCCGCATCGATGTCCGCTAGCGCATAGGCGGCCATCAAGCGATCGCGCTGGAAGAACGCACGCGCGCTCTCGGCCGATGGGTGTTCTTCGAGGTGGATCTCTGGCAGTAGCGGGGCCGCGGTCATCGGTCCTCCTTCTCAGTGAAAGGACCAAGCGGGGCTCCGCCGGTCGCTGGATCGCTAGGCCTGTATGAGTGTAACGATGTCGTACCCCGCGAGCTTGTCGCGTCCCTTGAGGGCGGTGAGCTCGATGAGGAACGCGAGAGCGACGATCTCTCCTTTGAGCTGTTTCACGAGCTCGATGGTCCCGGCGACGGTCCCGCCGGTCGCAAGGAGATCGTCGACGACGAGGACTTTCGCGCCGGGGCTGATGGCGTCGCGGTGCATCTCGAGCGTGGCCGAGCCATATTCAAGGTCGTATTCGACGCTGACGACGTCGGCCGGTAGCTTGCCGAGCTTCCGCACCGGCACGAAGCCCACGCCGAGCTTGTACGCGATCGGTGCTCCGAAGATGAAGCCGCGCGACTCCATGCCGACGACGACGTCGACGTCGCGCTTCCCCACCCGCTCCATCAGGCCATCGACGGCTGCCTTGAACGACTCGCCGTCCTTGAGGAGCGTCGTGATGTCCTTGAAGAGGATGCCCGGCTTGGGGAAGTCGGGGATGTCACGGATGCGCGCCGCGAGGTCCTTGGTGGTCACCGGCACGCGCGAAGACTAAACGACGCTCGCATCGGTGAACAATCGCTCCACCCGATGCGTCACACCGTCACTGACGACGACGCTCATGTTCGTGTTCGTGGCGGGACTGCGATCCAGCCGCGGCAGGAGACCGAGGAAGTCGCTCATGAGGATCCGCGTCACGCCGCCGTGCCCGACCACGAGAACGCGCTGCCCGGCGTTCGAGTTGGCGATGCGCGTGATCACGCGGTGCGCACGCGACAGGACCTGGTCCAGCGTCTCACCGCGCGGCCAGGCCATGAAGCCGTCATCGCTCCACTCCGGGAGGCCCCGGACCTCGTCAAAAGGCGTTCCCGTTCTCTCACCCACATCGATCTCCACCAGGTCTGGCTCGAGATCGACCGGTAGCTGATGGCGGCGCGCGATGACGAGCGCGGTGTCGCGGCACCGCGACAGGGGGCTCGAGACGATCCTGTCGAACGGCACTTTCGCCAGGGCCTCGGAGACGGCCTTCGCCTGCTCCCGGCCTCGCTCGGTCAGCGCACTATCGGTCCGTCCCGCGAAGCGTCGCGCGGCGTTGGCCTCGCTCTCTCCGTGGCGCACGAAGTAGAAGGTGACCGGCTCCGTCACGGGATGGCGAGCAGATCGGCGACTTCCGACCAGCCGGTAACGCGGGTGACGAGAGCATGCTCGACCTCACGGTTCCACGGATGATCGAACAGGAAGACGCGGATCCCAGCCTCGGCAAGCGTGCGGGAGATCACCTCGTCGTCCTCGCAAAACGCGTCGAGGCGCAGCTCCTGTGCCAGCCGCGTCTTGTACTGAGCCGAGCCGGTGGGGTCGTACCGACCGCGTGGAACATCGGGCCGGAATTCCCCCATCGGCTTGAGGTGAACGGCCTTCGCGTAGTCGAAAAGGCCCTTCTCGCGCAGCCACGTCTCGGTCACCATCCGGCGACGCTCGGCGCGCGCGGTGATGAAGTACAGCTCGTGGCCGGCGGCGACAAGCTGCTCCAACACCGCGGGGCAATCCTCGTAGACATCGAGCTCGCTGAAGAACTTGCCGTCGTACAGCTTCATGCGGAACCGATCGCGCTGCTCAGGCGTGACACTGCCGAGGCCCGGGACGAGCTTGTCCCACGGCGCGTCCTTCTCCATTCGCGAGAGAAGGTGCCAGCCGATCTCCTGCTCGTCGGGCAGCTCGACGCCGAACTCCTCCGCGAACTTGCGCAGGTACGGCACCGCGCAGATCGCCATGACGTCGTCGAGATCGATGCCGATCCTCATGCCGCCACCAGGTCGAGCAATCTCGTGAGCGCGTCGCGCCAGTCGCCGCGCGTGTCGAGGACAGAGAGCCGGATCTGGCGCTGCCCGGTCTGCGCTTTCGGGAATACGCGCGCGACCGCGCCGCGCTGCTCCGGAGTGATGTCGCGCGAGAAGACGAGACGCAGCTCCGGACCGCGCGCGCGCACCTCGGTCGCACCGGCGCTCACCGCGCGCAGCTTGACCTCGACTCCGTAGAGGAGGTTGCGCACCGGATCCGGCGGTGGTCCGTAGCGATCGCGCAGCTCGTCGCGCAGCCCACCGAGGTCATCGAGCGAGCGCATCTCGGCGATCCGTCGGTAGAGCTCAAGCTTGCGCTGGCGGCTGGGAACGTACTCGTCCGGGATCGCGGTCGAGAGCGCGAGATCCACTGTGATCTCCGGAAGGGCCTCAGCCCTCGGCGCGCCACGCTGCTCGTTGACGGCCTCCTCGAGCATCTGCGTGTAGAACTCGAAGCCGACCGCCGCGACGTGACCGTGCTGCTCGGCACCGAGGATGTTTCCGGCGCCGCGGATCTCAAGGTCGTGCATCGCGATCTTGAATCCGGCGCCGAGCTCGCTCGCCTCGAACACCGCCTGGAGGCGCTTGCGCGCATCGTCGGACAGACGCTCCTGCTTCTCGTGCAGGAGATATGCGTACGCCTTCGCGGCGCTGCGACCGACGCGTCCACGCAGCTGGTACAGCTGGGCGAGACCGAGCTGGCCCGCGCGGTCGATCACGATCGTGTTCACGTTCGGGATGTCAAGACCCGACTCGATGATCGTGGTGCAGACGAGGACGTCATGCTCCGCGTCGGCGAACTCGACCATCACGCGTTCAAGCTTTCGTTCGTCCATCTGACCGTGACCGACGATGAAGCGCGCCTTCGGAACGAGCGCTCGGAGGCGCTGCGTCTCGTGCTCGATGCCTTGCACTCGGTTGTGGACGTAATAGACCTGCCCGCCGCGGTCCAACTCGCGGAGGATAGCCTCGCGCAGGACGTCGTCCGTACGCTCGACAACGTGCGTCTCGATCGGCTGACGGTCTTCGGGTGGCGTCTCGATGACGCTGATGTCGCGCACCCCCGACATCGCCATGTGGAGCGTGCGCGGGATCGGTGTGGCGGTCATCGACAGCACGTGCACTTCGGTCCGCATCTGCTTCATGCGCTCCTTGTGCTTCACGCCGAAGCGGTGCTCCTCGTCGATGACGAGCAGACCGAGATCGCGGAAACGCACATCCTTCTGCAGCAGGCGGTGCGTCCCGATGACCACGTCGACCTCACCCGTCTCGATCTGCGCGACGACCTCCCGCTGCTCGGGCGGCGTCCGGAAACGCGAGAGCATCGCGACCCGCACCGGGAAGGTGGCGAGCCGTTCCGAGAACGTCTCGAAGTGCTGCTGCGCAAGGACAGTGGTCGGAACGAGCACCGCGACCTGCTTTCCGTCCTGCACCGCTTTGAATGCCGCGCGCAGCGCGACCTCGGTCTTGCCGTAGCCGACGTCGCCAACGACCAGACGGTCCATCGGGCGCGCGCGCTCGA
>JANMSU010000038.1:0-3755 GCA_031389835.1 Chloroflexota bacterium | reverse complement strand
CGGTCACGGGGTGGGGCCTCGACGGACCGTATGCGGATCGCCCGGCGCTCGACATCATCATCCAGGCGATGAGCGGGCTCATGAGCGTCACGGGCGAAGAGGGAGGCGCGCCCGTGAAGGTCGGCGTGTCCATTTCCGATCTCGCAGCCGGTCTGTACGCGACCATTGGCATCCTCGCCGCGCTTGGCGTCCGCGAGCGCGAGGGCCGCGGTCAGCTCGTGGATATCTCGATGTATGAGTCGTCCGTGTCGCTTGCGGTATGGGAGGCCGGCCAGTTCTTCACCACGGGCGAGATCCCTCGTGCCGCGGGATCGGCGCATAAGCTCATCGGCCCCTATCAGGCGGTGCGCGCGGCCGACACGCACTTCGTGCTCGGCGCGACCACTTCGCCCAACTGGAAGGCGTTCTGCGCCGCGCTCGGTCTCGAGCGGCTCGAACGTGACTCGCGCTTCGCCGACGGGACACTTCGCCGTCGCAACAAGACAGAGCTCATTCCGCTCATCGAGGAGGTCACCGCGACGCGTCCGGCGTCGCATTGGCTCACGGTGCTACGGCAGGCCGGCGTTCCCTGCGGGGAGATCCAGGACTACAGCGAGGTATTCGCCGATCCACATCTGCGCGAGCGCGGCTTCTTCGTCGATCTGGCGCATCCCCGTCTCGGGACCGTACGCGCCCTGGGAACGCCGCTGCGCCTTCGTTCGTCGCCGGCACGTCTCGAGCGCGCCGGTCCGCTCCTGGGCGAGCATTCCGCCGAAGTGCTGCGCGAGATCGGGCACTCCGAAGCCGAGGTCCGTGAGCTCGTCGCGCGCGGAACGGTGGCGGCCGCGTGAGCGACGTGATCGTCGAGCGCCGCGGCGACGTCGTGTGGCTCACGTTCAACCGGCCCGATGCCCGCAACGCGATGACCTTCGCGATGTACGCGCGCATGGCCGAGGTGGCCGGTGAGGTGAACGCGGATCGCGGCGTGCGCGCGCTGGTCCTCACCGGCGCGGGCGGCGCGTTCGTCGCCGGCACCGACATCTCGCAGTTCAGCGAGTTCTCTCGCAACGAGGACGCGCTCGAGTACGAGGCGCGCATGGACGCGTGGATGAGCGCCCTGGAGCGCGTGCGGGTGCCGACGATCGCCGCGCTTCGCGGTCCGGTCGTCGGTGGGGGCGCCGCGATCGCTGCGGCCTGCGATCTGCGCATCGCCGCGCCGTCCGCGCGCTTCGGCGTGCCGGTCGCACGCACGCTGGGCAACTGTTTCTCGATGGCGAATCTCGTGCGCCTCTCGTCGCTCGTCGGCGTCGCGCGCGTCAAGGAGATCGTCTTCACCGCGCGCCTCGTCGATGCCGATGAGGCACTCCGCATCGGGCTCTACAACGAGGTCACCAAGGACGAGGACGCACTTGTGCCGCGCGTCGAAGAGCTCGCGCGGCAGATCGCATCGCACGCACCGCTCACGCTTCAGGCAACGAAGGAGGCGTTACGGCGGATCCGCGACCAGATGCTTCCGGAGGAGAGCGCCGACCTCATCCTTCTCTGCTACATGAGCCGGGACTTCCGCGAGGGCGTGCAGGCGTTCATGGAGAAACGGAAGCCCGTCTGGAAGGGCGAGTGATCGCAGCGCGTTAGCGCGCGGAGCGACGCCGTAGCACGACGGTCTCAGGGCGACTGCGGCGTCCCGACGCCGCATCAACGCTCGGGATGCGATTCCGTTGCGGGTTACTTTTTGGGTCTTGACTCGGAGAAGCGCCCGAAATTGAATGCCTTTATGAATAACCCCACATGGCCCAAGGCCTTCGCGTTCATCGGTCTGACCATCATGGGACTCGCGCTCGCGTACTACGCGACCACGATCGCGACCGCTGGCGTCGCCGGCCGCATCCTCGGAACCGACCGGTCCGGTGACGTGCTCAGCGTCGGGGCCGCATTCGTCATGGTCGGCGTGGCCATGGCGGCCGTGTTCGGCTTCCTTGCGCTGACGCAGATCCGCGCGCTCGGCCGCAGGGCTTAGCTCGGAGCAAGCCTCGCGCGGGGTCCGCCCGCGCGGGGTCAGTCCTCGCGCTGCCAGATCGCGAGGTCGTGAGCGAAGGTAACGCGCCACGGGTCGAATTCCTGTAAGCGGGCGACCCATGGCGCGTACTCCGGATGCGGACTCCCCTCGCGATCGAGCCGCCAGGCGTACAGGTCGCGCGCGTACATCGCGGCGGCCTGATACGCCTGGCCGGCGATGACGATCCGTCCCTCCTTCGTGTCGATGACGAACGACTGATGACCCGCCACGTGTCCGGGCGTCGGCACGATGCGCACGCCGGGCACGATGTCGGCCTCGCCCTCGAGTAGCGCGAACCGAGCTCCATCGAACTCAGCGACCGGCCCTGGAAGTGTGTAGTCCGGCATCGATACGGCCGCGCGCTCGACCTTCTGGACGAAGATCGGCACGCGCGGGAAGCGGAAGTTGTTGCCGGAGTGGTCGAAGTGCATGTGGCAGTTCGCGACCGCGCGAATGTCACCGACCGACACACCAGCGTCGCGCAGCACGTCATCCAGGGGACGTCGCACGGGCTTGTAGATCGTCTCGACCTCGGCGAGCCCGACGCCGATGCCCGTATCGAGCAGGACCGGACCGCTTGGATGCCGCACCAGGAACGCGTCCACTACGACCGCGGCGCCGGCGAACGGCAGATGCCCGGGCGCCGTGAAGTGACCCATATGCAGTCGGATCACGTCGCTTGCGCGCAGCACTTCGCTAGGCCGTGCGAAGGCGCGGATCGAGCGCGTCCCGGAGCGAGTCGCCGAACAGGTTGAAGCCGAAGACCGCAAGGCTGATCGCAAGACCCGGTGCGATCGCGAGCCACGGCGCCTGGTCAAGGAACGCCATGCCCTGGCCGCGCAGCATCAGCCCCCAGGACGGCTCCGGCTCCACGACGCCGAGCCCCAGGAACGACAGCGACGCCTCGAGGAGGATCGCCTGTCCGAGAAACGCCGTCAGCAGGATCAGGAACGGCGCGAATACGTTCGGGACCATATGGCGGAACATGATGCGCGGCGCCTTCGCCCCGATCGACCGCGCGGCCTCGATGTACGGCATCTGGACGACTGCAAGACCGCTCGCCCGGACCACTCGCGCGACGCGCGGTATGACCGGCAGCGTGACGGCCACGATGACGTTCCCGGTGCCGGGTCCAAGGGCGGCGACGACCGCGATGGCGATGACGATGAGCGGGAATGAGATGAGCACGTCCATAAAGCGCTGGATGATCTCATCGATCTTCCCGCCGAAGTACGCGCCCATCACGCCCAGCACCAGACCCAGCGTTGAGCCGACGAGTGACGATACGAATCCGACGAGCAGCGCCGTGCGCGCGCCGTAGAGGAGTCGCGAGAACACGTCTCGGCCGAACGGATCGGTCCCGAGGAGATGTTCGAGGCTTGGTGCCGTGGGCAGTCCGGTGAAGACGCCCTCGTCCGGGCCATATGGCGCGACGATGTCGGCGAAGGCCGCGGCGAAGATCATCACCAGGATGATCGCGCCGCCGATCGCGCCCAGCGGCCGCCGCTGAATGAAGTGACGAACAGCGCGCCGGAAGCGTGGCCAGCCCTGGTCATCGATATAGCGTCGACGCACGACGTCCTCGGGGTCCTGCGGGACCGTCGTGACGTTCACGTGTACCGGATCCGCGGGTCGAGCACGCCGTAGAGGAGATCGACGATGAAGTTCACGAACACGAACACGAACGAGAAGATGAGGACCAGCGCCTGCACGAGCGGGT
>JANMSU010000466.1:0-5912 GCA_031389835.1 Chloroflexota bacterium | reverse complement strand
CACCGCTAGTCCCCGTATTCTTTGGCCGTGTCCGATGGGGCGTGGCCAAGTGGTAAGGCAGGGGACTTTGAATCCCCGATTCCCAGGTTCGAATCCTGGCGCCCCAACCGCCTGACCAGCCAATCTCAAGAATGACGGCGGGGCCGCCGGGGATCGTGCTCGCGGCGGGTCTCGGCACGCGGATGCGCTCGCAGACCCCCAAGGTCCTGCACCTCGTGGCCGGGAAGCCGCTCATCGCTCACGTCCTCGAGGCCGTTCGCGGCGCGGGCGCGCGCCCGGTGGTCGTGCTGTCGAAGGAGAGCCAGCCCGCGCGCGCGATCCTCGGGGACGACGCCGTCGTCGCGATGCAGGATCCCCCGCGCGGTACCGGCGACGCGGTCCGCACTGCCCTCGGCGCCATCCCCGACGGGTCTGGCGACGCGTTCATCGTGTACGGCGACACGCCGCTATTGCGAGCTGCCACCCTGCGCGCGCTCGCGGAGCTGCGAGCGAAGCGCGGCGCACCACTCGCGCTCCTCTCCGGGATGGTCGGCACCGCGAACGCGTACGGGCGCGTCGTCCGCGACGCGAGCGGCGACGTCGCGCGCGTCGTGGAGGTGCGCCTCGCGACCGCCGAGGAGCGACGCCTGCCTGAATCGAACCTGGGCGCATACGCGGTGGATCTCGCGTGGTTGCGCAAGGCGGTCCCGCGTCTGCGGGCGAACGAGACCGGCGAGGTGTTCCTTACCGACCTCGTCGCGCTCGCGACCGCCGACGGCGCCGCGGTCGCGGCGTACTGCACCGAGGATCCCGACGAGGGAATGGGCGTGAACACGCGCGTCGGGCTCGCGGCCGCGGAGGACGTCGTCCGCCGCCGGATCCGCGATCGGCACATGCTCGCTGGCGTGACGTTCCACGATCCAGGCTCGTCGCTGGTGGATGCCGAGGTCGAGCTCGCGCCGGACGTCGTCATCGAACGCGGCTCCGTCCTGGAAGGAAAGACGCGCATCGGCTCGGGCACACGCATCGGCCCATACGCGATCGTGCGCGACACGATCATCGGCGAACGCTGCCGCGTCGAGGCGTCCGTGCTCGAGGGCGCGACGCTTGACGACGATGTGCGCATCGGTCCTTACTCGCATCTCCGGCCCGGGGCGCACCTCGAAAAGGGCGTCGAGATGGGCAACTTCGGTGAGGTGAAGAACGCGCGCCTCGGCAGGGGCACCAAGATGCATCACTTCTCGTACATCGGCGACGCGCAGGTCGGGCAGCGCGTGAACATCGGCGCCGGCACCATCACCCTGAACTACGACGGCGTGCGCAAGAACCGGACGGAGATCGGCGACGACGCCTTCATCGGATCCGACACGCTGCTGCGCGCCCCGATCAAGGTCGGCGCGCGCGCGGTGACCGGCGCCGGTTCCGTCGTGACGAAGGATGTGCCCGACGACATGCTCGCGGTCGGCGTCCCGGCCCGCATCCGAAAGAAGACCGAGCGGAAGACGGACAAGAGCGACTGATGGATGCCATTGCCTGGCAGCTGCTCCTGCTCGAGCTCGCGCTCGTCGTGCTCCTGGCGGTCCTCTCCGCGGGCGAGGCCGCGATCAACCTCGTGCGGCGGCCGGGGATGGCCGACGAGCTCGAGGTGCGCGGACGTCGGGGAAAGCGCGCTGGGGCGATCGGCCGTCGCGCGGGCTACTACCTCGCGTCGATCCAGGTGGCCGAGTTCCTTATCGTCTTCACCTACGCGGGCATCGCCGCCGCCTTTATCGCCCCGCGTCTTTCGGCCCTGCTCGCGTTCTTCCTACGCATCGACACGACGGCCATCTTCACCGACGTCAGCGCCGTCGCCGTCACGGTCGCGGTGCTATCGCTCATCGCGGTCCTCTTCGGTCTCTTCGTACCGCGCGCGATCGCGGCACGTCACGCGCAGGGCACGCTCCTGCTGCTCGCCTTTCCGCTCGAGCTCATCACCTGGATCACGCGCCCCATCGTCACCGTGCTGTTCCGGGCGACGCAGGTGATCGTCCGCCCATTCGGCGGCACGGCGCCCCAGCCCGGCGTCGTGACCGAGGATCAGATCCGGGCGCTCATCGAGACCGGTCAGGCGCAGGGCGTTCTCGAGCGCAAGGAGCAGGAGATGATCAGCTCGATCTTCGAGATGGGCGACAAGACCGTGGCCGACGTCATGGTCCCGCGGACGGACATCGTTGGTCTCGACGTCAACACGACGGCGCAGGAGCTGCTCGATCGGATCACCACGGTCGGCCACTCACGCATCCCGGTGTATGAGGGTTCGGCCGACAACATCATCGGCATCCTGTACGTGAAGGACGTGTTCCGGCGCATCGCGCGCGGCGACCGTCAGCTGGAGCTCCGTCAGTTCCTGCGGCCAGCGGTGTTCGTGCCCGAGACGAAGAAGGTCGACGCGCTTTTGCGCGAGATGCAGAAAGGCAAAGTGCACATCGCGATCGTCGTCGACGAGTACGGCGGCACCGCGGGCCTTGTCACGATCGAGGATCTCGTCGAGGAGATCGTCGGCGAGATACGTGACGAGTACGACGTCGAGCACGAGCTCGTACTCCCGGTCTCGGAGAACGAGGCCCTGATGGACGCGCGCATCCCGTTCGAGGATGTGCGGGAGACGTTCGGGCTCGAGGTGCGGCCGACCGAGGCCTACGACACGCTCGGTGGGTTCGTCACGGCGCAGCTGGGACGCTTCCCGCGCCAGGGCGAGTCGTTCGAGGCGGCGGGCGCGCGCTTCGTCGTCGAAACGATCGAGGGCAAGCGCATCCGCCGCGTCCGCGTCACGCGACTGCAGCCAAGCCCGGAACCCGCTTGACCGCGATCGGCCCGGGTGATGAGGAGCTTGTCCGCGTCGCCTCTCTCGCGCGCCAGCGTGCCCACGCCCCGTACTCGAAGTACAGGGTCGGCGCGGCGATCCGCACCAAGCGCAACCGGGTCCACAGCGGCGCGAACGTGGAGAACGCGTCGTATGGACTCACCGTCTGCGCGGAGCGGACCGCGGCATTCGCCGCCGTGAATGCCGGCGACACCGCGTTCGACGCGATCGCGATCGTGATCGACGACGAGCGCCTTCCCACGCCGTGCGGCGCGTGCCGCCAGGTGCTCGCGGAGTTCTCGCCCGATATGCGCGTGATCCTCGCGACAACGGGCGGCAAGCGAAAGGTCACGACGCTTCGCGAGCTGCTTCCGGACCCGTTCTTGCCGGAGAACCTCCGCGAGTGAGCGGCAGACCATTCCTTCAGATCCCCGGCCCGACGAACGTCCCCGAGCGCGTGCTGCGCGCCATGGACCGTGCGGTCATCGACCACCGCAGCCCCGCGTTCGGTGCCCTGGTCCGGGGCCTTCTGCCCGACCTGGCGCGTGTGTTCAAGACCGAGCGCGGTCGCGTGATCGTGTACCCAACGTCGGGGACCGGCGCGTGGGAAGCCTCTCTCGTGAACGTGCTCGCGCCGGGCGCGGCCGTTCTCGCGTTCGACCACGGCCATTTCAGCGCGCAGTTCGCCGCAGCCGCGCGCAATCTCGGTTTCGCCGTGGACCTCGTGCCTCTCCGCTGGGGACAGAGCGTTGCCGCCTCAGCGATCGCGGAGCATCTGCTGCCGAAACACCGCGCTGTGCTCCTCGTGCACAACGAGACCTCGACGGGGGTGCGCAGCGACGTGCGCGCGGTGAAGCAGGCGATCGACGCGAAGGGCAACGACGCACTTCTCATCGTCGACACGGTCAGCTCGCTCGCCAGCATGGATTTCCGCTTCGATGAGTGGGGCGTCGACGTCGCGCTCACCGGCAGCCAGAAGGGTCTGATGCTGCCGCCGGGAATCGGCATCGTGTGCGCGTCGCCGCGCGCGATCGAAGTGGCGGCTCGCGGCGGCAGCCCTCGCAACTTCTTTGACTGGCGCCCGATCCTCGAGGACAACGCGGCGGGTTTCTTTCCGTACACGCCCGCCACGCTCTTGCTGTTCGGGCTCCGCGAGTCGCTCGACATGCTCCTGGCTGAGGGCCTCGATAGCGTCTTCGCGCGTCACGGTCGCCTCGCTGACGGCGTTCGCGCCGCGGTCGGCGCGTGGGGGCTGGGCATCCTGTGCGAGGAGCCCGACGCGTACTCGGACAGCCTCACGGCGGTCGTCATGCCCGAGGAGCTCGACTCGAACGCGCTCATCGCTCGAGCGCGCGATCGCTTCGACCTCGCGCTCGGTGTCGGGCTCGGCAGGCTTCGCGGCCGCGTGTTCCGCATCGGCCACCTCGGCGCGCTCGGCGAGCTCGAGGTCCTCGCCACGCTCGGCGGCGTGGAGATGGCACTACGCGAGTGCGGCCACGCGCTCGCCGCGGGTGCCGGCGTCGCCGCGGCGGAAGAGCGCTTCCTGTCGTCGGAGAAGAAGGCGGAACAGCCCGCGCGACGCTAGCCGCCGAAGCGCGGTCGCGCGACCTCTCGCCAGACTCCGTCGGCCAGGTCGTGCACGATCAATTCCTTGACGATGAACTCCTGATCGAGGATGAGATCGCCGATCGACGCCCACGCTTCGTCGACCTGCTCCTGGCTGCCGATGCTGTCGCGATGGAGAAGCGTGACATGCGCGCGGAAGGTCGCGCGCTCGGGGCCGAGAACGGCTTCGCGGAAGCGCCGTAGGTCGCTCTGCGGATCCTCGACCACCAGGAAGAGTCCGGGGTCCGGCGCGAGCCAGCGTGCGGATCTGGAGACCCGCAGCCGCAGCGGCGGCATCGAGGCGGCGACCGTCGTGAGCCGCTCGAGTTCGGCCGGCTCGTCGATCACAGTGACGTGCGATTCGACCGTCGCGGCCGTCTGGGGATCCCAGCGATGACGGAGCTCGTCGACGCGGTCGCGCAGCGGCCCGGTGAGCTCCGCGATGGCGATGCGACGCGTGGGTGCGGTTTCGATCAGGTCGGCGTCTGCGCGTCGGTGAGCGCGCGGTAGAACGCGCTCGCGTTCGTCATCGGGAGGTTCTGCAGACCGCTTGAGATGCGCTCCTGCGAGTTTTCACCAGCGGACTCGATGTGCAGGACACCGTAGTCGCGGATCAGAGAGAGCGGGAACGGTCGCGCGAGGCTCGCGTCCTGGACGCGGTCCAGGAGAAGTGCCGCCTGGTTACGGTTGAAGACGCCCCAGCGCGCGATGACCCGCCGGTCGGTGAGGACGTACCAACGCCGGCTCCAGGGGATCCACTTGAACAGCAGCCACACGCACAGCGCCAGCGCGGCGATCACGAGCACGCCTGCCAGGACGTCCTGACCCTGAGCGGCCGCGTACACCGCTCCGATCACCAGTAGGACCAAGAGCAGCACGAGCAGCTCCCACAGGAAGAGCGGTCGCGTTGCGATCAGGACACGCTCAGCCGGTTCGAGGATGAGATCGCCGGGCGCATCTCGTCGTCTCTCGCGGTCGGACACGCGGTGAATGTTAGGCCGAGAGCGTCCCCGCCGCCGCCGGTTCGTCCGCCGCGCCGGTCGCGGCAGCGACGAGGTGGTCGAGCAGCCTCAGTGGCTCGTTAGCGGCGACGCCGTGAAGGAGATGGAGGGCGCGGCCGCGGTGCGCGTCGATCTCACGCTCGAGCAGCGCACGAACGCCCAGGTCGTCGAGGATCGCGCGGATCCGATCCACGTTCTCCGATGACAGCGGCGCCTGTGGCGCGAAGAGCTCGTCGAGCTGCAGGCGAACACGGGGCGACGCGCGTTCGAACGCCAGGACCACAGGCAGCGTTTTCTTGCGCTTCACGAGGTCGTTCATCTCGACCTTGCCCGTGCGCTCCGTCGTGGCCCAGATGCCGAGCAGATCGTCATGCGCCTGGAACGCCTGCCCGAACTCCTCACCGAAGCGCGCGAGCTGCTCGCGCACCGATGGGTCGTCGCTCGCAAGCATCGCGGCGCTCTGCGCCGACGCGGCGAACAGGGCG
>JANMSU010000465.1:0-2100 GCA_031389835.1 Chloroflexota bacterium | reverse complement strand
CCCAGTCACGCGTCTCGCCCGCGGGGCATGTCTACTTCACGCTGCGCGACAACGTCGGTCAGATGCAGAGCGTGCTGTTCGCGTCGCAGGCGGCGCAGATCGCGCTCACGCCGCGCGACGGAACGAAGGTCCTCGCGCACGGTTGGGTCGAGTTCTACCACCGTGTTGGCCGCTGTCAGCTCCGCATCGACGACGTTCGCCCTGCCGGCGTGGGTGACGCGTTCCTCCGCCTCGAGGCACTGAAGCGCCGGCTGACCGCCGAGGGCCTCTTCGCGCTGGAGCGCAAGCGCGCGCTGCCGCCGATGCCGCGTCGCGTGGGCGTGGTGACGAGTCCGATCGGCGCCGTGTGGCGCGACGTGCAAACGGTCGTCGCGCGTCGCGATCCGCGCATCGAGCTGATCCTCGCGCCCGCGCAGGTCCAGGGCGTCGGTGCGGTTGAGTCGCTTATCGGCGCGCTCGATGGACTGGCGCAGCTGCGCGAGCTCGACGTCGTGATCATCGCGCGCGGGGGTGGACCGAGCGAGGATCTCGCGGCGTTCAACGACGAGGCGCTGGTCCGCGCGATCGTCCGCTTTCCTCATCCCGTCGTCTGCGGCGTCGGTCACGAAACGGACGTGACGCTCGCCGATCACGCCGCGGATCTGCGTGCGCCGACGCCGTCCGTCGCGGCAGAGCTCGTGGTCCCCGATTCGGCCCGCCATCAGGTCGCCGCCGAACGGCTCTGGCGGCGCATCACGACGCGCATGCGTGAAGCGCTCGAGGGTCGGCGCCGGCGTCTTGTGGACGCGCGCCGGCTGGTGGAGCGCCGCGCGCCGCCTGCGAAAGTCGCGGCGCTGCGGCAGCGGCTCGATGAGGACCGGCGGCTGATGGACCGAGCGGTTTCGCGTCTGGTCCCATCGCGGAGGCAGCGACTTCTTGGCTCGCATCGTCGCCTCGAGGCCCTGTCGCCGCTGAAGGTCCTCGGCCGCGGCTACGCGATCGTCGAGGGCGCCGACGGACGGGTGCGCGCGTCGGTGTCGACGCTGCGGCCCGGGGAACGCGCGAGACTGCGCATGCGCGACGGGCGCGCCGATGTCACCGTGGAAGGAGTCGAGAAGAGTGGCTGAGGCCGAGCCGACCATCGAAGAGGCACTCACGCGTCTCGAGGCGATCGCCGACCGGCTCGAGGATCCGTCGCTCGATCTCGACGAGGCCGTTCGCCTCTACGAAGAGGGCCTAGGGCTCTACGAGCGCTGCGCCAAACGGCTCGACGCCGCGGAGCTACGCATCACGCAGCTCGCCGACGCACTGCAGAAGCAGGCGAAGGGGCGCAGCGCCTAAGACGAGCGCAAGCGGCGCAGGAACGGCTCGAGCGTTTCGAGGAACGGCTCGGGCCGGAAGCCGTGCACGACGTGGCCGTGCCCGGGAAAACGCTTCACCGTGAAGTCTTTGAGTTGCCGCTTGAGCATGAACTCCGCGGAGTCATCGAACGCCGCTCCGAGTCTTGGCTCGCCGGTTATGACCAGGACGGGCGACGTCATCTTCGGGATCGAAGATGCGATGAGGGACGCGCTTGGGTCGGCGTTGGCCATCCGCCAATCGAGGAACGCGGGGTCGATGTCCCTGAAGTACGTCGCCACGCGGTCGGCGGCGTAGAAACCGCGCATCTCGCCATAGGTGCGCTCGCCGTGGGGACCGGGTGATGGGAGCGGCCGCTTCTCCACCGCCTTGAGGAACGCCTTCGGATCTTCACGCATGTCGAGCGCATCGCGCAGCCCCTGATAACGCTCCCGTTCCCACGGCGTCCCGTACTTGAGTGGCGGGTCCTCGAGCACCAGGGCTCGCACGAGCTCGGGCGCCTCGGCCGCTGCGACGAGCGCGGCGACCGCGCCGAGCGAGTGGCCGATGACCACGGCCGGCGCTTTGACGACGTCGCGCATCACCCGCAGAGCGTCGTCCGCAAAGGCGCGCAGCTCGTAGCTCGCGGCGCGCTCGCTGCGGCCGTGACCGCGCTGGTCGTATGAAATGACGCGGTAGCGGGTCGCAAGGCGCGGGAAGATGTTCTCCCAGTCCTCGGAGCGATAGAGGCTCGCATGGATCAGGAGGATCGGTGGCTCACCC
>JANMSU010000463.1:0-5658 GCA_031389835.1 Chloroflexota bacterium | reverse complement strand
CCGCGCGCAGGGCGTGTACGTGTCGGACAACGAGATCCAGCTCATCAGCCGGCACTGGACGCTGCAGGGCGGCACCGCGTACGACCGGCACGCGAAGGTCCTTGAAGGGCCAGACCGCCTGACACGACGCGAATCCGACGGCGAGGACATCGACGATGAGCGCTATGAAGAAGCGGTCGAGATCATCCACCACGAGGGCAAGGCCTCGGTGTCGATGCTCCAGCGCAATATGACGATCGGGTTCGCTCGCGCCGGAAGGCTCATCGACATCATGGAGCGCAACGGAGTCGTCGGGCCCGACCGCGGGCCGGGCAAGTTCCGTGAGGTGTACGGCTCGGCCGGATCCAGCGAGAACTAGGAGTGGCACGGTTCGGAGAGACCCTCCGCGCTCAGCGTGAGAAGAAGGGCATCACGCTCGAGCAGGCCGCCTCGGATACGCGCATCCGCGAGAAGTTCTTGAAGGCGCTCGAGGACAGCGACTACCAGACCCTGCCCGGCGCGGTGTACACGAAGGGGTTCCTACGCAACTACGCGGAGTACCTCGAGCTCCCGACCGAAGAGCTCGTCGTGCAGTTCCATCAGGAGCGCGACCAGCCGGACGCGCCGCGCACGTTCAAGCCGCTGAACCCGATCGCCCGGCGCAGCTACGTCTTCACGCCAGCGGTGCTCGTCCCGGTGGTCGTGCTCGCGGGGATCGTGCTGTTCGTCAGCTACCTTTACTACCAGTTCGTGTCGTTCGCGGTGCCTCCGCGGATCGAGGTCACGGAGCCTGCCACCGACGCGATCGCGCAGTCGGCGGACTTCGTGGTGAAAGGACGCACAGTGCCAGATGGCCGCGTCACCGTTCAGGTGTTCCCGGGTCCACTGACCATCGCGGATATCAAGCCGAACGCAGATGGCTCCTTCGCGGTGAACGTGCGGCTCAGCCGCGGCTCGAACCACATCGTCGTCGAGGTACTGGACGCGACGGGGAAGGTCGCGCGGATCTCGCGCACGGTGCGGCTGGAGGCCGCGGGGGGAGCGTCGCCCACCGGCGGCACGGCCTCGGTCGTCATGGAGCGCGCTCTTAACACGCAGTGACCATCGCGAATGGGCTGACGCTGTTCCGCGCCGTCGCGGGCATACCGATCTTCATCGCCCTGGTTGGCGGCGAGATGACGTTCGCCGTCGTCCTCTTCGGCCTCGGGGCGATCTCGGACGCGCTCGACGGGTTTCTCGCCCGCCGCGGTGGGACCGCCGAGGGTCGCGGCGTGATCCTGGACCCCTTGGCCGACAAGGCGCTGGTGCTGCCAACGCTCGTCGGACTCGCCCTTGTCGGCTCCGCGCCCCTCGCGATCGCGGCGATCATCGTCGTGCGGGAATTGTTGGTGGCAGCGATCCGCGTGCTGATGTACCGGCAAGGCGTAAGAACGCATGCGTCAGGAGCCGCCAAGGCCAAGACAGTTTTTGAGATGGCGGCGCTCGTCCTGCTCATAGCGCCGCCGTCTGTCGTCGCCGCCGAGGTCGGCGCGGTGCTCCTGACCTCTGCAGCACTCATCGGCATCCTGACGTTGCCCACATACCTGCCCCACATGAGGCACCGCTTCACTTAACCTCGCGCTGATGCCACCGAAACGCGCGCCGACGTTCGACGAGCTCGTTGACCGCATGGCCGCGCTCCACGAAAGGCTACGCCGTCGAAAGCTCACGCTGGCCGCCGCCGAGTCGTGCACCGGGGGGCTGCTCGGCGCCGTCCTGACCGCCCATGGCGGGTCGAGCCAGTACTTCCGCGGCGGTGCCGTCGTGTACAGCAATGAGGCGAAGGAGATCCTCGCGGACGTCCCGCCGCAGCTCATCCATTCGCACGGCGCGGTCTCGTCGGTCGTCGCGGGGGCGCTCGCGCGCGGCTCACGCGGCCGTCTGGACGCTAAGATCGGTCTGGGCATCACCGGTATCTCGGGTCCCGGTGGCGCGACGCCGGGGAAACCCGTCGGGCTGACCTACGTCGCCGTCGACAGCGACAAGCACAGTGCGGTGAAGAAGCACCTCTGGACCCACGACCGCGCTGGGAACCGCTTGGCGAGCGTGGGCGCCGCGCTCGACTTGCTTGAGGACGCGATCGGATGATCGAGCTCGGGCGCGTCTTCGGCGATGCGGAGGTCGCCGCGCTCTATCGCTATCGCGCGCCTTACCCTCGCGAAGTGTTCGCGATCCTTGAGGAGCTGCTGGTGGAGCCGCGGACGGTGCTTGATGCCGGCGCCGGCACCGGCGCTCTCGCGCGCGAGCTCGCACCGCACGTCCTTCGGGTGGACGCGGTGGACCCTTCCGCGGCGATGATCGCCGAAGGCCGCACACTGCCCGGTGGCGACGACCCGCGGATCAACTGGATCCACGCTCGCGCTGAGGATGCGCCGCTTTCGCCGCACTACGGCCTCATCGTTGCCGGTGCATCGCTGCACTGGATGGATCCCACCGTCGTGCTGCCGCGCTTTCGGGACGCGCTCGCACCGGGTGCCAAAGTCGCGATCGTCCACAACGACTTCGTGTCACCACACGCGTTGGCCACCGCAGCCGCCCTCGAAGTGATCCGTCGCTACTCGCCCCTGAAGGACGACCCGCCCGAATATCCGGCGAGAGTCAGGTCGCTGGTCACGCGAGGCCTCTTCGCGCTGGAGGGGGAGCGACGCACGACGCCGGTCTCATTCGAGCAGACGATCGATGACGTCCTGAACTCGTTGCACAGCACGAGCACCTTGTCACGCGTCACGCTCGGCGACCGGATGTCCGCCTTCGATACCGACATGCGCGCAGCGCTCTCGCCGTTCGGCACGGACGTTCTTCGCTCGGACATCGCTACATACATCGCGTGGGGACGGCCGTCGTGACGACTCCGATCGGCGTCGCATTGCTGGGGCTCGGCACGGTCGGGTCGTCGGTGGCGCGCGTGTTCGCGGACCGAGGCAAACGTCTCGACGCCGCGGCGGGCCGGCCGCTCCGTCTCGTCGGTGCCGCGGTCCGAGACCGGCGTAAGGCGCGCGACGCGGGAGACCTCGCGGTCACGACCGATCCGTTCCGGCTGCTCGAAGATCCGAACGTCCACGTCGTCATTGAGGTCATCGGTGGCACGTCGCCCGCGCGCGACCTCCATTTCGCCGCGTTCGAGCGCGGCCGTCACGTCGTCACGGCCAACAAGGAGCTCGTGGCGAAGGAATGGAACGCGCTTCACGAGGCGGCCAAGCTCGCCAAGCGAGAGCTCCGCTTCGAGGCAGCGGTCGCGGCGGCCATCCCGCTCATCGCCGGAACGCGAATGCTCGCCGCCTCGCGTCCGCGCGTCCTGCGCGGGCTGCTTAATGGCACGACGACGTACATCTGCTCGCGCATGGAGTCGGGGCTTGGCTTCGACGCCGCGCTTGAGGAAGCGATCGCGAAGGGGTACGCCGAAGCTGACCCTACCGCGGACGTCGACGGATACGACGCGGCGTACAAGCTATCGATCCTCATCAGCCTGCTCGAGGGCCGGCACTTCCACCCTGACAACGTGCGGCGCACGACTCTGCGCGGGCTTTCCGCGGATACCGTCAAGGGCGCGGAATCGCGCGGCGCGAAGGTCCGCTATCTCGCGACCGCGGACTTCGGCGAGCGCGCGACCAAAGCTCGCGTCGGCCCCGAGGAGGTCCCCGCGACCTCACCTGAAGGCGCTGCCGATGGCCCGACCAACGTCGTCACTATCGAGACGGATCTCGCGGGCCGCCTCGTGTTCAGCGGACCGGGTGCGGGCGGCGACGCCACCGCCTCGGCCATACTCGGCGACGTGATCGCGATCGCCCGGACCATGCGTTGACCCGCACCGTCCTCAAGTTCGGCGGGACCTCGGTGGCCTCGCCCACCGCGCTCGAGAGCGTGGCGCGCATCGTCAGCGACACCAAGGGCGACCGCGTCGTGGTCGTCTCCGCCACAGCGGGGACCACCGACGCGCTGCACACGGCGGCGCGCGAGGCAGGGAACGGCGAGGCCTCCGTCGCTGAGCGCATCCTGAGCGACCTCGCGAAAGCACACGCGAATCTCGTCGCCGACCTCCTTGGCGTCGGGGCAGGGGACACGCTCGGCGAGATCACCGATCTCACGGAACGCACGATCTCGCTGCTACGCAGCGTCGCGATCCTGCATGAATGCACGCCGCGCAGCCTCGACGCGATCGTCAGTTACGGCGAGAAGATCTCCGCGCCCATCGTCGCGGCCCTGCTTAACGGGCGGGGGACCAAGGCGCAGTCGCTGTCGGCGGAAGGTCTGCTGATCACCGACGACGCATTCGGGCACGCGAACCCGCTTCTCGACGAGACGAAGACTCGGGTCCACCAGGACGTCCTCCCGCTTCTCAAGGCCGGCGTCACCCCGGTCATCACCGGGTACGTCGCGTCGACGGTGGACGGCGTGACGACGACGCTCGGGCGCGGCGGCTCCGACTACTCGGCGGCGGTCCTCGCCGCGGCGCTCAACGCGGACGTGCTGCTCATTTACACCGACGTGAACGGCGTGATGAGCGCGGACCCGCGAATAGTGCGGGGCGCGAAGTCGCTCGAGCGCGTGTCGTACGCCGAGGCCGCGGAGCTCTCGTACTTCGGCGCGAAGGTCATCCACCCACGCACAGTGCTGCCCGCGATCGAGGCGCGCATTCCCGTGCGCATCCTCAACACTTTCGCGCCGGAGCATCCCGGTACGACGATCACCGGCGACCCCGTGTTCGACGGCAGCGTCGTGAAGGCGACCACGTCGCTCGGAGGGCTGGGCCTCCTGACCGTCCAGGGTGCGGGCATGAGTGGAGTTCCGGGTTTCGCGGCGCGCGTGTTCGACACGACCGCGGCGGAGCACGTGAACGTGCTCATGATCAGCCAGTCCTCGAGCGAGAACTCGATCTGTCTCGTCGTGCCTGCCGACGGAGCGGAACGGCTTCGTCCGGCGCTCGAGCGGATGTTCAGCGCCGAGCTCCGCCGCCACGACGTCGAGCGGGTCAGCGTGGAGGCGCCGGTCGCGATCGTCGCGGCGGTGGGGGAGGGAATGCGCGGCACGCCCGGTGTGGCGGCGCGCGTCTTCGGCGCCCTCGGCCGGGCTGGCGTGAACGTGATGGCGATCGCGCAGGGGTCCAGCGAGCTGAACATCTCGTTCGTCGTCGCCGACGGCGAGCGCGACAAGGCTGTGCTCGCGGTCCACGAGGAATTCCACCGCTCATAGCGCAATTCGGGCCTCCTGTACGTCACACTTAGAGCGATGCGTAAGCGCAAGGTCGCGGTCCTCGGCGCCACGGGCACGGTCGGGCAGCGCTTCATCA
Organism: Chloroflexota bacterium; assembly: GCA_031389835.1. Classification (GTDB taxonomy): domain Bacteria; phylum Chloroflexota; class Limnocylindria; order P2-11E; family P2-11E; genus CF-39. The sequence goes on along the minus strand of JANMSU010000463.1, from coordinate 353 downwards.
GCCTGCTCGATGGGCATCCGTGGTTCGAGCTCGCCGCGCTCACGACATCCGAGCGCAATGCCGGCAAGCGCTACGGCGACGTCACACCCTGGCATTTCGGCGAGGACATGCCGGCCGCGATCGCCGACATGCGCCTTGAGTCGACGCGCGCCGAGATCGATGCCGAGATCTGCTTCTCGGCGCTACCGAGCGACGCCGCGGAGCAGTGGGAGTCCGCGCTGGCCAAGGCCGGCCACCACGTCTTCTCCAACGTAAAGACGCACCGCATGGACGAGGACGTCCCGCTCATCATCGCCGAGGTCAACCCCGAGCACGCGAACGTGCTCGAGCTGCAGCGCCGCAAACGCGGTTGG
>JANMSU010000432.1:0-8407 GCA_031389835.1 Chloroflexota bacterium | reverse complement strand
CTTCGTCGGCTATTACTCCGGAGGACCGCTCGGAGCGCTGCTCATGACGTTCGCCATCTTCCTACCCGCCTTTGCTTTCACGCTCGTCGGTCATCGCTACCTGGAGCAGCTCATCGCGGCGCCCTCCGTCCATGCGTTTCTGGACGGCGTGACCGCCGGCGTGGTGGGGCTCATCGGCGCGACGACGATCCAGCTGTTCGGCGTGGGGGTGTCAAGTCTGTCTACGCTGGCGATCTTCGCCGTCGCGCTGGCCGGCATCTATCTCTGGAAAGCGAAGGCCGCGGTCGCCGGGATCGTTCTCGGCGCCGGGCTGCTCGGCCTCGTGTTCCTGCGCTGAGTGTCGGCGCGGCGCGAGTCGCACCTCGTTCAGGTCACGCGAGGAAGTCGACGACCGCAAACTTCGTGTTTGCCTCACGCGCGCTTTGGTAGAGGCCCCAGGAGACCACGAGATCGAGCATCGGCAGCCCGACCGCGCCGAAGATGGTGAGCTCATCCTCCTTCACGCGCCCGGGATGTTCCCCGCGCACGATCTCGCCGAGGTCGGCGGCGATGGCGTCGAGGCCGAGCCCAGCGCCGGCGATCATTCCTTCTTTCACAGCCAGAGCGCGGTCATCGACGATCGCGACGGAACTGCGGATGAGAGCCGCGTCGACCTCGCACTTCCCGGGCTCGTCCGCACCGAGTGTGGTGACGTGCGCACCCGGACGCAGCATCCCGGTGAACAGGAACGGCTCGCGTGCCCACGTCGCGGTCACCACGATGTCCGCATCGGCGACGGCTTCGCGGACACTCGTTGCCGGGGTCACGGGGATGCCCAGCAACTCCTGGTGGCGGCGACAGAACGCCTCGAGGTGCGTCGTGTTCGTGTCGTAGACGCGCACGCTCACGAGGGGCCGCACCAGCCGGAGGTAGCGCAGCTGCAGCTCACCCTGGACGCCAGCGCCGATGATCGCGGCGCGCGAGGCCCGCGGGCGCGCGAGGATGTCGGTCGCGAGCGCGCCAGCGAGCGCGGTGCGCGCGGCGGTGACGAACGCAGAGTCCAGGATAGCGAGCAGCTTCCCGGTATCGAGCTCGTGCAGCAGGATCACGCCCTTGATCGCGGGGTTCTGGACGGGGAACTTCGCGTTCACCTTGACGCTGTAGGCGGGGATGCCCGGCGTGAGACCGGGCATCAGAACGACGGCTTTGCCGGCGATGCCCTCCGGCAGGTCGGCGTGGATCCGTCCCGGTGGCGTGATGCCGTGGTAATCGGCGAAGGCGCGGCGCAGGTCCGCTAGGTGCCCCGCAGGGTTGACGAGCGCTTCGAGTGCACTGCGCGGCAGCAGCATTGTGTGGGGCATTACCGTCTCCTCCGAGCCCATCTCGATGCAGCGCTGCGTGGCGCGCGGGTATCCAGCAAATGTAGGCCCCACCGAGCCTAGGGCAGCCCGCGCGTGCGCCCGCGAGAGCGCAGTCGCGAACGTGCGAGGCTCTCCGTGCCAGTGCGCCGCGTGGACGCACCGGGCAGATGTCTTCCTTGGTTTTCGCCACGCGCCACTCCCGGTGATCCGCTGGTGCGCCTGATCTCGTAGTTAACGGTCAGAACCACAACCACGGCATTTTTGGGAGGTCAGGCATGACACGTACAGGTTCTGAGCGCACGCGCTCCTCGACCATGCTCGATCGCACGAACCACTCGCGGCGCACGATCCTCAAGTCGGTGGCCACCAGCGCGGCCGCGATGGGCCTGATGGGCTCGGGCCGTGCCTTCGGCGGGCTGGCCGCAGCCGCGAACGGCAGCCCAAGCGATATGGGCGCCCTGCCCGTCATCGCGTACGTCAGCGACGCGCGAAAGGGCGAGGTCGTCGTGATGGTCGGCACCCGCGAGATCGTGCGTCGTGACGCCCGTCTCGTCGCCCGTCTCGTCGCGATCGCCAAGGAGGCTGGCAATGTCGTCGCATCGTGAGGCCCCCGAGATCTCCAAGGACCCCGTTGCCGACAACACCGATGTCTACGCGTTTGTCGACCCGAACGACTCGACGAAGGTAACGATCCTCGCGAACTACATCCCGTTCGAGGAGCCCGCCGGCGGCCCGAACTTCTTCCAGTTCGGAGACGACGTGCTCTACGAGATCAAGATCGACAACGACGGCGACGCACGCGCCGACGTCGTCTACCAGTTCCGCTTCACGACACGCAACACGAACCCGGAGACGTTTCTCTACAACACCGGGCCGATCACGTCGCTCACCGGGTCCTCGTGGAACCTGCGCCAGACGTACTCGGTCACGCGCGTCCTTGAAGCCAACAACGACGATGACGACCGCGACGATGACGACCGCGACGATGACGAGAACCATGGCAGGCGGGCCGTTCTGGGTAGCGACCTCATCAGCCCTCCGGTGCGCATCGGGCCCCGATCGACCCCGACGTACCCGGCCCTCGCCAACGCCGCGATCTACTCGCTGCCCGGTGGCATCAAGGTCTTCGCGGGCCAGCGTGACGAGGGCTTCTTTGTCGACGTTGGCTCGATCTTCGACCTCGGGACCCTTCGACCTTTCCAGCACCTGCATCTCATTCCGACCGCCGCGGCGGCAGGCAAGGACGGAACGAAGGGGTTCAACGTCCACAGCATCGCACTCCAGGTGCCCAAGACCGATCTCACGCGCGACGGTTCGATGCCCACGAACGTCATGGACGCAAAGTCCGTGGTCGGTATCTGGGCGACGGCGAGCCGACAGCGCGGCCGGATGCACGGTGACGACGGCCGTTCGTCGTCGGCCGGCCCCTGGGTCCAGGTCTCACGCCTGGCCAACCCGTTGATCAACGAGGTGATCATCCCGATCGGCAAGAAGGACGGATGGAACGGCCGCGCGCCACGGCGCGACGCGGACTTCCTTCGCTACTACAGCGACCCCGAGCTTCAGAACCTGCTGCCGGTGCTCTACCCGACCGCGTTCCCGAACCTCAAGGCACTCGTCGCGATGCCCCCGGCCACACGCCCGCGCGACGACATCGTCGCCATTCTCGGCACGGGGATCCCGAACGGCATCATTCCCGGCTTCCAGAACTTCACCGGCAGCCGCGTCTCCGACATGCTGCGGCTCAACATGGCGATCGCTCCGGCCGCAGCGCCAAATCAATTCGGTCTGATCGGCGGCGATGTCGCGGGTTTCCCGAATGGCCGGCGCGTCGCGGACAACATCGTTGCGATCGAGCTACGCGTGGTTGCCGGCGTGACCCTGCCGCTGGTGCGGCCAAGCTACGTGCCGGACGCTGCCGCGGCGGTGCTCACCGATGGTACCCAGAACGAGCAGCCTTATCTCTCGGTGTTCCCATATCTCGCGCATCCGCACGAAGGCTACGAGCACGAGCACGACTAGCATCGCTTCTGTTTCGCGTGCGCCGCGCGGAGGCCATGGCTCCGCGCGGCGCCACCTTCCGTGCGCCAGGATGGCGCCCCTCTAGCGCCGAATGTTTAGGACTTGCCGACGAGAACGGGTGCGCCGGTGACGCGATCAACCCCACCGCTCGCTCCAGGTGCGACGTCGCGGTCAAACCCTGCTGCCGTTATTTTCCGACCGCACGTCCTGCAGCGGAGTGTCTCTTTAGCGTGCCCTGCTCCGATGCGCGAGCACGATGCGGATCGTTCATCGCGTGCCCGAGAGCGCTTTCACGAACGGGCTCGCACACCACGTCGGAGGTGGTAGTGGCGGGCGCCGGCGGCAGAGACCAAAGGAGCTGGTGATCCGGGCCGGAGATGACGTCGATCGCGGATCGGGCGAGCGGCAGGGACCGAATGCGTCACCCCAAGCTCCCGTGCGCGCCCAGATGCGTACCGTTGAGAGAGTGCGCAGTCCGAACCAGCGCGCGGGAGGGATCCGCCGCGGTCCTCGAGCTCGCGAACCTAACGGATCACCTCGGTCGCCTGCGCCAAGATCGAGTCAGGGATTGTCATGCCTATCGTTTGTGCGGTCTTCATGTTGATGACCAGCTCGAACTTCTCCGGTTGCTCGACGGGCAGGTCGCCCGGCGTCGCGCCTCTCATGATCTTGTCGACGTAGCCCGCCGCCCGTCGATATAGATCCATCTGATCCGGGCCGAGCGCGAGCAGCCCACCCGCGATCACGCCCTCTTTGATGCCGAACGAGGTCGCGACACGCTGAGTGGCCGCGAGCGCGGTTATGCGCGGCAGGTTTGCCGGGAATAACGAGCCGACGTTCACATGGACCGCTGAGACCCCAGCGGATCGGAAGGCCCCAAACCCCGCGTCGATCTCGCTTGTGTCTCTGGCGCTGACCACGTGCAGCCCGATGCCGAGCGTCTTCGCCGCCGCTTCGATATCCGTCCGGGCGTTAGCGGGCCCCGTCGCATCGTGCAGGAGTCCGATGCGTGTGGCCGTGGTGATCTCCTTCAGCAGCTGCAAGCGCCGTCCCGGCAGGGTAGGGACCTGGAACGAGAGGCCGGTCACGTTGCCGCCGGGGTGCGCGAGGCTTGAGACCCAGCCTGTGGCTACCGGATCCGTGCCCACCCCGGCCATGACGATGGGGACGGCGCTCGTCGCGCGACGACCACCATCGACGGCTGCGGGATTGCCGGTCACGATGACCCCGGCGCCGTTGGCGATGAGCTCCTGGGTCAGCTCCGCGGCGCGGTCGACCCCGCGCCCTTCTAGGTATCGCACCTCGAGCACGAACTCACGCCCCTCTCGGTGACCGAGCGCCTCCATTCCCCTGCGGAACGCGTCGATCCTTGGCTTCGCGTCGTCAGGGCCGACCCCAATGATCAACCCGATCACCTTTGGCGAGGGTGGAGTCGCCGTGGCGCAGCCAGCGACGAGGATCGCGGCGACCACGGCCCCGACGACCTTCACGATGCGCCTGCGCGCGATCCTACCGGACCGTCACCGGAGGGCCTTGCGCGACGTGCGATGCTCGTTTCGAGGTAGGGGAAAAGTGATCCGGACGGCGCACGGCGGCCTCGTACGCAAGTACGTCATTGTCATCGTGCTGCTCGTCGCCGGCAGCCTCACGTTCACCGGCGCGGTTCAGATCTACGCCCTTTACGAGCAGAGCCGTAGTGATCTGGAGCGGATCGAGGCGGGCCAAGCCGCGACTACGGCCGGAAAGATCAGCACCTTTGTGCGCGGGATCGAGACTCAGATGCGCTGGGTCATGGCTCCGGCGGGCCTTGGGCAGATCCCGATCGCGGAGCGGCGCTCCGGATACGAGCGCCTCCTCGTACAAGAGCCGTCGATCACGGATGTCGGCTATCTCGATGCGAGCGGACGCGAACGCTTACGCGTCTCACGCCTCGCGTTGACCGTAGTGGACAGCGCGGTCGACCTCTCGCGCGATGCGAGCTTCGTCGAGACACGTAAGGGAAAGACGTACTTCGGACCAGTCCACTTCCGTGGTGGGTCAGAGCCCTACATGACCGTGGCGCAGCCGGAGCCGAACGGCGGAGTGACGGTCGCGGAGACGAACCTGAAGTTCATCCTCGACGTGATCGCACCGATCAAGATCGGAGCCGCGGGCCACGCGTACGTCGTTGATCGTGCGGGTCAGCTCATCGCGCATCCCGATGTGAGCCTGGTGCTCCGGCGCACGGATCTTTCGGGGCTCACGCAGGTGCGCGCGGCCGTTGGTCAGCCTGGCGTTCCAAGCCGAGGCGCACTCACGGCCAGCGACACGGAGGGCCGTGCCGTGCTCACAGCGTTCGAGCGCATCGATCCTCCAGGCTGGGTCGTATTCGTCGAGCAGCCACTCGACGAGGCGTTCGCGCCGCTCTATGCGGCGCTCGGCCGCAGCGTTCTGCTCGTCGCGATCGCACTGGCTGTCGCCGCGTTCGCCGCGTTGCTCCTGGCGCGCAACATGGTGAGCCCGATCCGTACGCTCCAGGTGAGTGCGAGCCGGATCGGTGCTGGAGCGTTCGGTGAGCGCATCCAGCTGAGGACCGGCGACGAGATCGAGACTCTGGCGGACGAGTTCAACCGGATGGCGGCGGGTCTGCAGGATTCGTACGCGACCCTCGAACAGAAGGTCGCCGATCGTACGCGCGATCTTGCCGCGGCTAACCAGCGCCTTCGGGACGCGGCGCAGGCGAAATCGCGCTTCCTCGCGAACATGAGCCACGAGCTGCGCACGCCGCTCAACGCGATCATCGGGTTCTCCGACGTGCTACTGCAGCGCTTTGCTGGTGGGCTCTCGCCGAAGCAGGACGAATACGTCCACGACATCCTTGATTCCGGGACACACCAGCTTGCCCTCGTGAACGACATCCTCGATCTTTCAAAGGTCGAAGCGGGGCGTATGGAGCTCGAGCTAACGACCTTCAGCCTCGACGAGACCGCAAGGAGCGCCCTCGCGTTCGTCCGTGAGCAGGCGGTCAGGCGCAGGGTCCGGCTGGATCTCGAGATCGACCCGGTCATCAAGACGATCCATGCGGACGAGCGCAAGGTGAAGCAGATACTCGTCAACCTCCTGGCGAACGCCGTGAAGTTCACGTCGGATGGCGGTGGGGTCGGCATTAGAGCTCGTCGGACCGACGGCGCGATCGAGATCGCGGTGCACGACACGGGGAAGGGGATCTCGTCCGACGAGCTGGCGCGTATTTTCGAGGAGTTCGCACAAGCGAAGGCCACCGGCTTCACGGACGAGGGCACCGGCCTTGGACTGACGCTCGCCGAGCGATTCGTCGTGCTCCATGGGGGCCGCATCTGGGTGGAGAGCGAAGTCGGGAAGGGCAGTACGTTCAGCTTCACCCTTCCAGCGCACACCGTGATGGATGACGCAGCGGGCGGGCGCGCCGTCGTCCACCCGGACGCGGCGCGCTCGTAGTGCCTCCGCGGATCCTCGTCGTCGACGATCAGCCAGAGGCTCGTCGGCTCATCGCGGCAATGCTCGAGCCCTACGGCTTCACCGTCCAAGCGGTCTCGTCAGGGGAAGAGGCCCTGGTGCTGCTTGGCGCAGAACCTCCCGACCTCATCCTGCTCGATGTCGTCATGCAGGGGCTGAGTGGCTACGACGTGTGCCGCGCGATCAGGGCGAACGACACGACGGGCTTCCTTCCCGTGGTGATGCTCACGGCCGATCGCGACCAGGACAAGGTCGCCGGGCTTGAGGCCGGCGCAGACGATTTCATCGTGAAGCCGCTCGACCGCCACGAGCTGCTGGCGCGTGTCCGCTCGCTACTCCGCATCAAGTCGTATCACGACAAGATCGCGGAGCTTAATCGCACCCTGGAGGACCGCGTGGCCACCCAGGTCGCGGAGATCCTCGTACTTCGAGGGCTGGGCGGGAACGCGCGTTTACGTCACGAGGGTGAGTTCTGGACGATCTCGTTCGACGGGGCGACGTTCCGTCTGCGAGACACGAAGGGGCTCCATTACATCGCGGATCTGCTTCGCGAGCCCGGACGCGAGCGACATGCGCTCGACCTCGTCGCGGCGCACGGCAGCGGTGAAGAGGGCGCACGGTCTGCGGGGAGCGATGCCGGACCGATCTTGGACTCCGAATCCAAGACGCAGTACCGCGCGCGCTTGGACGAGCTGGCGGCCGAGATGCACGAGGCCGAACAACACAACGACACCGAGCGCGCGGCACGAGCGCGGGATGAGCGGGAGGTCCTGCTCGAACATCTCGCGTCCGCCGTCGGCCTCGGCGGTCGCGACCGCAGGGCAGCCTCCGACGCCGAGCGTGCCCGCGTCAGCGTGACGCGAGCGATCAAAGCGGTGCTGCAACGCATCGCGGAGCACAGTCCGGCCCTCGAACAGCACTTCGAGACGACGATGCGAACGGGCCAGTTCTGCGCCTATGTACCCGATCCGAGGAGTCCCCTGCGCTGGGAGCTCTGATCACGATCTAGCGCTTCGTGACCGTCGTGGGTACGCGCGTACGGTCCGGCGTTACGCCCTAAGGGTGTGACGAGCGAACAGAAACGGAGCGCCGTTCTTGTCCAGGGCCTCCCGACGACACGCGAGATCGTCAGGAGCGTCGTTGAGCCCCTCACCTTCGCGTTCGCGATCTCCTGCGGCATCGTCGGAGCGCTCCTGGGCTGGCAGGCCCATGGACAGGCGTGGACCTCCGGACTGCATCCCCGCGCCGCCGCCGCGTATGTCGACGCCATGTGCCGGTCTGACGTCGCGTATCTCCAGCGGAAGACAGGCGAGGTCGCCGGAACGATGCCGTGGGAGCCGCGTCTATCGACGTGGGCGCTTCCTTGCAAGGGGCAGCGTTATCTCGGTTCCTCGACCGATCGGATCGGGCGCGAGCAGCACATCTTCACACTGCTGCAGCAGGACGGCTCCGAGGTTCTCTTCCTGGTGACGCTCGGCCGCGATGGTCTGGTCGCGGGGATCGACTGACGGAGCGGGATGCTGGTCTTGCGCCCATGCGTATGGTTCGGTCTGTGACCACACCGCTCACCC
>JANMSU010000397.1:0-11653 GCA_031389835.1 Chloroflexota bacterium | reverse complement strand
CTAAGCCTTAGCCTTAACCGCCCATGGCCATCGTTCGTCTCCGTCCCGAGGAGCTGAAGCAGGCGCTCGACGATGGCGCGCTCTCGCTCCAATTCCAGCCGCAGGTGCACGTGCCGACCGGCAAGCTCGTCGGCCTCGAGGCGTTCGCGCGCTGGCCGCATCCAGCACATGGGATGATCGGTCCGAGTGACATCGCGCCGCTCCTCGATCAGGGCTCTCTGCACGTCGAGTTCGATCGCTGGGTGCTGCGCGCGATCTCCGCGCAGATCCTGGCGTGGCGCAATGATGGGATCCCCGTCCCGCTCGTGGCGTCCAATCTGTGGACCCACACCCTGCAGCAGCCGGACGTCGTCGAGATGGTCCGCGACGCGATCGGGTCGAGCGGTATCTCACCGGGCGACATTGAGATCGAATGCCCGCGCGGCAGCGTGCGCGACCCGTTGCTCGCCGAGCCGGTGCAGCGGATCCGCGGGCTCGGCGTGCGTATCGCGTCCGAGGAGTTCGGAGATCCGGCCATCGCCGACGCCGCGTCGGGCTTCGACACGCTGAAGATCGGCTACCCAATCGCGCGCGACCTGCCGGTGCTCGGCACCGAGAGCCTCGAGGCGGTCCAGGCGATCGTGGCGGCCGCCCGCGTCACGGGCGCGCGCGTCGTCGCCGACAGCGTCGAGACAAAGGACCAGGAAGACCTGCTGGTGCAGTTCGGCTGCGAGATCGTGCAGGGTCGCCTGTATGGACCCGAGGTCGCGGCCGATGAGCTGAAGACGCTGCTTAGCGGTTCGGTACAGGCGCAGTCCTGATGTTCGAACAGCTTTCCGACAAGCTGAACACGACCTTCGAGCGCCTACGCGGTCGCGCGCGTGTGAGCGATTCCGATCTCGAAGAAGCGCTGCGCGACGTGCGCGTCGCGCTCCTCGAGGCGGACGTGAACTTCAAGGTCGTTCGCCAGCTCATCGCGACGGTGCGCGAGCGCGCGTTGGGCGAGAAGGTGCTCGAGTCGATCACCGGCGCGCAGCAGGTCGTGAAGATCGTGCACGACGCGCTGGTGGAGATGCTCGGCGGAGCGGCCGTGCCGCTCGCGCGCGCCGAGCGTCCGCCGACGGTGCTGCTCCTCGTCGGCCTTCAAGGCTCTGGCAAGACGACGACGGCCGCGAAGCTCGCGAACGTGCTGCGCAAGCAGGGACGCCGACCGCTGCTCGTGGCCGCCGACGTGTACCGGCCGGCCGCCATCGACCAGCTGCGGACGCTCGGAAAGCAGCTGGGCATCCCGATGACCGCGGTCGAGGCAGGTCGCGTGGCGCAGGATGTCGCGGCCGCGGTGGCATCGGCCGAACGGGACAACTTCGACACCGTGATCGTCGACAGTGCCGGCCGCCTGCACATCGACGACGAGATGATGCGCGAGGTCGAAGCGATCGTCGCGACGGCAAAGCCGCATGAGGTCCTGCTGGTCGTCGATGCGATGACCGGGCAGGATGCGGTCGAAGCCGCGACCGCGTTCAAGGCGCGCCTGCCCGTGAGCGGGCTCGTTCTCACGAAGGTCGACAGCGACGCTCGCGGTGGCGCGAGCCTTTCCATCCGCGCCGCGACCGGAGTCCCGGTGAAGTTCCTCGGCGTGGGGGAGAAGCTCGATGCGCTCGAGGTCTTCCATCCCGACCGCCTCGCGCAGCGGATCCTCGGAATGGGGGACATCCTCACGCTCGTCGAGCGCGCGCAAGAGAATGTCGACCGCAAGACCGCCGAGGAACAGGCGAAGAAGATCATGGAGGCGCGTTTCACCTTCGACGACTTCTACACGCAGCTCCAGCAGCTGAAGAAGATGGGTCCGCTCGGAGAGCTGATCAAGATGATCCCGGGGATGGGCGGCCTTGCGAAGCAGCTGCCCGAGGGACCCGAGGCCGAGGCCGAGCTCAGGCGGATCGAAGCGATCATCTCGTCGATGACGAGGGCCGAGCGCGCCGATCCGTCGCTCATGAACGGATCGCGGCGCAAGCGCATCGCGGCGGGCTCGGGCACGAAGGTCTCGGATGTGAACCAGCTGCTGAAGCAGTTCGCCGAGATGCAGAAGCAGATGAAGCAGCTGAAGCCGTTGCTGCAGAGCGGGCGGCTGCCTCGGATGCCTGGAATGCGCATGTGACCTCGAGCCGCGACCTGCCATCGGTCCGACGCGCGACGATCTGTACTGCGGGGTCGGGGTCGCTCAGCGCGGCCTTACATCGGGTGCTGCAGGGCGGCCGCTTGCACCGAACGCCTATATAACGTCGAGCCGTGACCGGCCGCCGGCGCGATGGACGATGATCTGGAGGAGTTACCGCGGGATGCGCAGTGACGCCTATGACTTGAACGTGAGCTCAGTCGTCGTGTCTGCGCCGCCGCGTTTCATCCTTCCGCTGCTTGCATTGGGCCAGTGCAGCGTCGAGATCGACGAGAAATCTGACGAAGATGTCTCGGCGATGGTCCCGCGCCCAGGCGTTGGCGGCGCCAATCAGCGCGTGCAGCGCTACCCTTCGCGGCTCGTCAGGGCAGGGAAACTCGAACTTGAATGTTCCGTGCAGCTGCCTGTCTCGCGCTTGCCTGAGCTGTCGGGTGAAGGGATGCGTTGCCAGCCCTGGCATTGCGACCCGAGCGCTCGTCAGACAGCGCTCAACCTCGACAACGTCGCCCTCTGTCAGGCCGTCGAGCATCGCGGTGAAGTGAACCGTCGGTCGAGATCGCGTCCCCTGCTGGGCGATTTCGCGCATCGGCACCCATCCGTTCGACTGAATGCTACAGCGCAGGAGGGATTCGCGCACCCTCGCCCGTCGTTCCGCTCAAGCCGACAGGACGTGCATACGGGGCAGCTCGCCGTGTACGGGTGAATTGAACTCAGAGAACTTCCTCCTCGCGCGAAGGTGGCGAAGCTGCTTCGCTATTTGGCTGATCGGGGTCATGTCGCTGCGAGCGCGTGGCTGCGTGAGATCTCCTGGCTGTAGCCGGGCGAACTAGTCGCTGAAGCAGTTCGCGGAGATGCAGAAGATGATGAAACAGATGGGCGCCCTCGCGAAGGGCGGTCGGCTGCCGAAGTTCTCCGGTATGCCTGGGTTAGGCTGAAGTCATGGCAGATGAGACCACCATCGTTTTCGCGAAGGACGACGCGATCATCGTCGAAGAGCCGCTCGCGAGCGTCGCCGCGAAGCTGGCAGCCGGCGGCTACGTGAAGTTCGAGCGCGCCGGGGAAGTCGTCATGGTCAACTCCGCGGCGGTGCGCTACCTCCGCACCCTCCGACAGGCCCAGGGCGGTCGCTAGACCCAAGAGCGGTATCCCCGTACACTGGACCTTCGCGCGCACTCCACCGCTCACTTCCAGGAGGACATTCGACAGATTGGCTGTGCACATTCGCTTGCGCCGCGTCGGCAAGACCAAAGCGCCGAGCTATCGGGTCGTGATCGCCGACTCCCGTTCGCCGCGTAACGGGAAGATCATCGAGTCCATCGGCCACTACGACCCGCTGCGCGATTCCGACAACCTGGTGATAAATCCAGAGCGCGCCCGTCACTGGATCAAGAACGGCGCGCGGCCGACGGCGACGGCCCGCTCGCTCCTCGTGCGGAGCGGCCTGACGGACAACGAGGTCCCGCCGACGGCCCGTTGAGCGGCCCTGCGGCGTCAGAGGCGTCAAGCATGCGAACCATGCTCGAGCACGTCGCGAAACAGCTGGTCGAGGACCCAAACGCTGTGGTCGTCACGGAAGAGCTCGACGGTGACTTCATCAAGCTCCACCTCCAGGTCGGTGAAGCGGACATCGGTAAGGTCATCGGCCGCGGCGGTCGTATCGCCAAGGCCATCCGCGCACTGCTGAAGGTGATGGCGACGCGCGATGGGACCAAGGTCAACCTCGAGATCGACTAGCGACGACGCCCTCGTCGTCGGATTCATCCTCGGTCCGCACGGCGTCCGCGGCGAGGTCCGCATCGATCCCCGCACCGACGTCGGCGACCGTTTCCGGGCGGGCGCGGTGCTGCAATGCGACGACATCGGTCCGCTGACCGTCGCCACTGTCCGCGGCGAGGTCGCCAAACCGATCGTGCTGTTCGAGGGATACGACTCGCGCGTGGCCGCTGAGTCGCTGCGCCGGCGATTTCTCCGCGTGGAGCGAAGCGAATCGCGACGCGCCACCGCGGGCGCCTATCTGTGGGCGGACATCGTCGGGGCGGAGGTCGAGACGCCAGAGGGGACGCGGCTCGGCACGGTCCGCGACATGCTGCGCGCGGGTGAGAACGACGTGCTCGTGATCGCTGACGAAACGGGGCGCGAGCGGCTTCTCCCGATGCTCGAGTCGGTCGTCAAGGTCGTGGACCTCGACGCCGGCCGCATCGTCGCGGTACCGCAGGAGGAGGCCGGATGACGCCCCTCCGGATCGACGTGCTGACGCTGTTCCCGCGCATGTTCGACAGCCCGTTCGCCGAGAGCATCGTGGCGCGCGCGCGGCAGGCCGGTCATGTTGCGCTCGAGGTGCACGACATCCGCTCGCATGCCACCGACAAGCACCACGTCGCGGACGACACGCCGTACGGCGGCGGCGCGGGCATGGTTCTCAAACCCGAACCGCTCACGCGCGCGATCCGCGCGGCACGCGGGGGCGATGGCCACGTCGTCCTCCTCTCGGCGCAGGGTCGACTCTTTGACCAGGCCGCGGCGCGCCGACTCGCGTCGGTCGGGCATCTGGTCCTGGTGTGCGGTCACTACGAGGGAGTGGACGAGCGCGTGGTCGAGTCCGACGTCGATGAGGAACTCTCGATCGGCGACTACGTCCTCACGGGCGGTGAGCTCGCGGCGATGGTCGTCATCGACGCGGTGACGCGTCTCGTGCCGGACGTCATCGATCCGGAGTCGCTCACGAATGAGTCGCACACCGACGGACTGCTCGAAGGACCTCAGTACACGCGTCCGCCGGATTTCGAAGGTCGTCGCGTGCCGCCGATCCTCGTGTCCGGCGATCACGGCGCGATCGCGAAGTGGCGCCGGGCGGAGTCGATCCGCCGCACCGCGGAGCGGCGCCCGGACCTCCTCGGCGACGCCAAGCTCACGCCGGCCGAGCGCGCGCGGCTTCCGCGCGCGCCTGCGCGCAGGGCGAGCGTCAACGATGCGGACCTCGTCGAGGCGTATCGGTCCGGCGTCGGGTCGTACCGCATCGCAGCGCGGTTCGGGATCTCACCGGCGACCGTGCGCGTTCGTCTTCGCGCCGCGGGCGTGCGCCTCCGCGCGGCCCGCAGCGTTCAGCGCGGCCCTACGGCCGCCGAGGTGGCCCGCATGCGGGCGACGGGCCTCACGGTGCGACAGCTCGCCACGCATTTCGGTGTGTCGCACGTGACGATCCTCGCCCGGCTGAAGAAGGCCAAGCACTGATTTCCTGTTAGACTCGGATGACTCCGTGACAGCCATCACTATGCCTATGAACGACGTCTTGAAGACGCTTGCCTCCGAGCAGCAAAAGGCCGAGGTCCCCGAGGTGCGGCCGGGTGACACCGTGGCCGTAAGCGTGCGCGTAGTCGAGGGAAACCGCGAACGCCTTCAGAAATTCGAGGGCACGGTGCTGCGCGTCCGCAACGGCGGACTCGACCATCAGATCACCGTCCGCCGGATCGCCAGCGGCATCGGCGTCGAGCGCACCTTCCTGGTCCACTCACCGCGCGTCGAGAAGATCGAGCTGCTGCGCCACGGACACGCACGGCGCGCGGCTCTCTATTTCCTCCGCGATCGCGTGGGCAAGGCCGCGACCATCCGGGAGAAGCGCCGCTAACCTAGGAGCGTGCCGACGCTCCGCTTCGAGAAAGAGCTCTGGTCCAAAGGTCTCCTGAATGTCGTCGGCGTTGACGAGGTCGGAATGGCCGCGCTCGCCGGACCAGTGGTCGCCGCGGCCTGTCTCGTCACCCCCGACACCAAGATCATCCGCCGCGTAAAAGACTCCAAGCTGCTGACGCGCGCGCAGCGTGAGGAGCTCTACGACCTCATTCGCTCGCGCGTCGTGCGCGTCGGCGTCGGCGCGGCCTCGGTCTCGGAGATACACCGCCTCAACATCTATCACGCGAGTCACGTCGCGATGACGCGCGCGCTGCGGCAGATCGGCGAATACGACTGGGTGCTCGTCGATGGCCGGCGGATCCTCGACCCCGCGTTCGCACCGGGGCGGCACAGCGAGATCGTCCGGGGCGACACCAAGAGCTTCGCGATCGCCGCCGCGTCCATCGTCGCGAAGGTGACGCGGGATCGGCTCATGACCCTCCTCGCCGTGAAATACCCGGGCTATGGGTGGGAGCACAACTGTGGCTACCCGACGATCGATCACCGAGCCGCGCTCCGCGCGCGCGGCGTCACGCCGCTCCATCGCCATGACTTTGGGACCGTGAAGCTGCTGCGCGCGGTGGAGAACCAGTTGGAGCTCGCCCTCGCCGAGTGACGAAAATGACACTCGCGATCGCGACGGGTCGGGTATTGTCGCGCGACCAATGACGACCACCACCTCGCGTCTGCGCGCGTTCACAGGGGACGACTACCCGGCCTGGGTGACCGGCAGCAACCTCTGCTATCCCGACTACCCCTGGTCGGTCGAAGAAGCGCGACACGACGACAACAAGTGGGATCACACCCGGTTCTTCAAGAAGCGCATCGTCGCCGAAGAGGACGGGCAGATGGTCGGAGCGGTCGAGCTGTACCACCGGCCATCGCGCTTCCATCCTGATCGCTACGGCTTCGACGTCTGGGTGCTACCCGACCGCCGCCGCCGCGGTCACGGGAGTGCGCTCCACGATGCCGCCGTAACGATCCTGCGCGAGCGGAATGCGCTCGCCGCGACCGCCGGCGTGAAGGAGTCCATGACCGACGGCGTCGAGTTCACGACGA
The DNA here is from genome assembly GCA_031389835.1 of Chloroflexota bacterium. Classification (GTDB taxonomy): domain Bacteria; phylum Chloroflexota; class Limnocylindria; order P2-11E; family P2-11E; genus CF-39. Next base: position 4,773 of record JANMSU010000397.1, on the reverse strand, counting down.
AGCGCGGATGGGTCGAGGTCAAGCGCGACTGGGAATCGCGCCTGGTCGTCACCGGATTCGACTTCGACAAGTTCGCCGGCGCCGCAGAGCGCGTGTCGGCGCAAGGTATCCGCATCAGCACCTACGCCGACGAGCTCGCGCGCGACGCGGATACCCCGATGAAGGCGTACGAGCTCACCGACCATTGCCGACGCGACGTGCCCGCGATGGACGCGCCGACGGATGTCACCTTTGAGGAGTGGAAGAAGGACTGGATCGACGGGCCGAGCTTCCTGACGGACGCCTTCTTCGTGGCCATCGACCGCGAGAGCCGCTGGCTCGGCATGTCGAATCTCCAGCGGTCGATCGAGGACCGTTCCTTCATCTGGCAGGGTCTCACCGGCGTGCGACGCGAGGCCCGCGGGAAGGGCCTCGCGATGGCGCTGAAGCTCGAGACCGTCCGTTACGCGCAGCGCCTCGGCGTCGACCACATCAAGACCTGGAACGACCAACGGAACCAGCCGATGCTGGCCATCAACGTGGCGATGGGCTTCGCAAGACAGCCTGCCTGGATCGGTCTGGAGCTGCGCCTGCGGCCCGAATAGGGCCGAACTGGGGCCTGGCCGCTCGGCACGCGGAGTGCATTTGTACATGGGCATGGAAGTCCGCTCCGTGCAGCGGGACCAATACAGGCTCCGTGTCACGACCTGGGGCAGTGGGGCAGCGCCACACGCGATCGTGCTCCCGGGTCTTTCCGCCGACTCGCGCGCTCTCGCGCCGCAGATCCGCATGCTGCGGCGTCAGGTGGCGACGGTGCACGTGATCGATCTGCCGGGGATGGCTCTGCCGCCGTCGCTCATGACGGCGGACGCGAGCTTCCCAAAGCTCGCGGACCACGTCGCTCACGTCGCCGACGTCCTCGGTGTGCGGCGCGCGGTCGTCGTTGGTCATTCGCTGGGCGGAGGCGTCGCGCTTCATCTCGCGCTGCGCCGGCCCGAGCTCGTCGATGGCCTCGTCCTTCTGGCGCCGGCGGCACTCGGCCGTTCGTTGCACTGGATCTACAAGCTCTACTGCCTACCGCTCATCGGTCGCGCGCTTCTCTATCCGCGTCCAACTGGTCAGCGCGGGTTCGTGCGGCGCTTCCTCGTTGGAAGCGTTCGGCGCGCGGACAACAAGTTCGTCGACATGATGATCCGCCACGGCAACAAGATGCGTGAACGCGCGCTCTCGTCGCGTGCCATCGTGTGGGCGAATCAGCCCTCGTGGTGGCGCAAGGTATTGATGGTGTTCACGCCCGGCGGCGAGCAGGTGGCGTTCGCGGTGGGCAATCGTCTCAAGGAGCTGAGCGATGTGCCGACCCTTGTGCTGTGGGGCAACGAGGATCGCGTGATCTGCGCGGGTGACGCGATCCGCTGCAAGGACTTCCATCAAAGCGCTGAGATCCATGTCGCACGCGGCATCGGGCACATGCTGCCGCTCGAAGCGCCCGCCTGGACGAACGGTTACATCTCGCGCTTCGTGAGCTCGCTGCGCCCGGCCTTGCGCGAAGCGGCGTAGCGCCTTTTCCGGCCCTTTTCATAACGGCCAACCCGCTTTCTCGTTCCCCCTGCTGGTGCGATTGACGCTTGGGGCCCTCGTCATCGTGGCCGCGACGCTCACTGCGGCGCTGCCTGCGGCCGCCGTCGACGACACCGGATTCCACAGCGCTTGGGTCGGTCAGGATTCGTGGCCGACGCTCGCGCCCGGGATGACCGTGAGCTACTCGATCCGCTTCCGCAACACCGGGACGACCGCCTGGCAGCGCGGCGTCGCGGGCAGGCAGGTGAATCTCGGCGTCGTCAACGACTCGACGGCGTTCAGCGAAATGGCGGTGGGATGGGTGAGCGCGAACCGCCTCGCCACCACCGTGGAACCGGTCGTCGCGCCGAACGCGATCGGTACCTTTACCTTCAGCATCAGAGCACCTGCGCGCACGGGCTCATATGAGCTTCCGCTTCGTCCCGTGGCCGATGGCGTGACGTGGCTCGAGCACCAGGGCGTCTTCGTGCGTGTCACGAGCGATGCGGGTTATCACAGCCGCTGGATCACTCAGACCACCGTGCCGGAGCTCGCGCCGGGCGCGACGAGCGAGGCCATCACGCTTACGTTCCGCAACACCGGCGGCAAGCCGTGGGTGAAGGGCGTGCTTGGGCAGGAAGCGCGCATCGGCATCAAGAACGACGAGCTCACGTGGGCTCCGCTCGGTGTCGGCTGGCTCAGCGGCTCGCGGCCGGCGGCGCAGACCGAGGCGACCGTCGCTCCCGGGGCGAACGCGACGTTCACGTTCAGGGTCAAGGCGCCGACGACGCCGAGCACCTACGTCCTCGCGATGCGTCCGGTCATCGATGGCACCGTTTGGATGGAAGACGAAGGCGTGTTCGTCCCGATCACCGTCAGCGGCGGAGCGACGCCGCGGGTCACTGTCACCGTCCTGCATGCGGGGCTGCGCCTGCCGTGGGATGTCGCACATCTGCCCGACGGACGCATGCTCGTGAGCGAGCGCGTCGGCAACCTTCTCGTCTACCCGAACACCACACCGGGTGCGCAGCAGCTCGCGAACAATCAGGTCCTCGGCACGCGCCAGAACGGTGAGGGTGGCCTCATGGGGATCGCCGTGGATCCGAGCTTCGCGATGAACTCGTTCATCTACGTGTGCGCCTCGCGCGACGACGAGGGGCAGTACCGCAATCAGGTGCTGCGCTACAAGATGGTCAGCAGCCAGATCGCCTTTGACGGCTACGTCATCCGTCGCGGTATGGCCGCCGCCGGAAATCACAACGGCTGTCGCCTCCGGTTTGGCCCCGACGGCAAGCTGTGGATCACCATGGGCGACGCCGGCAACCTGCGCAATGGCCAGGATCCAAACTCGCTCAACGGCAAGGTGCTGCGCGTGAACACCGACGGCACGATCCCCACGGACAATCCCGTGATCCCCGGGTCCGCGGGCCGCAGCGCGATCTACACCTGGGGCAACCGCAATCCTCAGGGCCTCGCGTTCGCGCCGGGGACGGGCACACCGTTCGAGGTCGAGCATGGCGACGACACGCACGACGAGATCAACATCCTCGCCGCCGGCGCGAACTACGGCTATCCGCTCTTCCGCGGACCGGTCGGCCGACCCGGGTACGTCGACCCGGCGTGGTCCTCCGGCAACGTGACGATCGCGACCTCAGGCGCCGACTTCGTCTTCGGATCGCAGTGGGGCGCGTGGAGCGGTTCGCTGTTCGTCGCGCAGCTCAAGGAAATGGATCTGCGGCGCTTCGAGGTGTTCGCGGGCACCGTCCGGCAGACGAACATCCTGTTCGACAACACCTACGGCCGCATGCGGAGTGTCGTCTTCGGCCCGGACGGCGCTCTCTACGTCACGACCAGCAACGGGACCGGCGACAGGATCCTGCGGATCACGGCCACGCAGCCCTAGCGCAAGGCGCGTCCGATGGATCTCGCATGGACCAGCGCCGTGTCCTGGGTCTCGCGGGCGAGCACCTGGCGGAGCGCGAGCTCGGCCGTCACGGCCTCCGCGTCGTCGCTCGCAACGTCCGCACACGCTTCGGGGAGATCGACCTGATCTGCCGCGATTCACGGGGCTACGCGTTCATCGAGGTCAAGACGCGCCGAGCGGGATCCTTCGTGGCCGCGGCCGAGGCCGTGGATGCGCGAAAGGCCGCTCGCCTTGCGGCGCTCGCGCAGTCGTGGCTCGCCCATCGTGGTGAGCGCGACGCGGTCTGGCGCATCGTGATCGCGGCGCTCACGGTGGGCGCGGCGGGCACGCGAGTGGAGCTGGTGGACCTCGATCGCTCCTAGCGGACGATCTCCACGGAGAGCCCATCGATGACGATCTTCGTCCCGTCCGCAACGTTGCGCGCTACGCGGATCTTCGCGCCGTGTGGCATGCGCAGCTCCTGCCACCCAGCGCCGCTGACGCGGATGAGGTCGTCCCACACGACCACGACGGGCTCGCGCTGACGACACACCCCGCCCGGGCCGTTGCAGATCTGAGCGGCGAAGATCAACTCGCTCCGAGGCAGTGCCGGGTCGTAGCTGAAGAGAGCGTGATCCGCTCCGAGTCGCCGGTCTTCCGAGAAGTAGTACTGGACGACGACCGCGTCGTAGGCGGAGATGATCGTGGCCCCAGCGAGGTCGGCCTGGTTCAGCCGCTCGATCCTCTCCGCGACGCCGCGGTCGCGACGCATGACGTCGCGAGCCGAGAGCGGCGTGTCACTCGCGAGGAACACCGCCGCGTTCGCGAGCGCGACGCCGGTCACGACCCACGGCAACAAACGCGGCATCCGCGCGCCGCGCGCTAGAGCGATGGCGCCCCGCGCCGCGATCACGCAGAGCCCAGGCAGCATGCTGAACACATAGCCGTACTCGCCGACGTGGATCGGGATGTAGATCGCGAGCGGCGTGAGCGTCCACAGCAGCACGAAAGCCACACGGCGCTTGTCGCTGAGCTCGATGCGTCGCGCGCCCGCTGATAGCGGCACGGCGACCAGCAGCGCGGCGAGGAAGTACAGACCGCGCCCGAGGAAGCGCGCGAGCTCATAGATGTTCCCGTAGAGGGCGCGAAGGCCGAGATCGCCGAACACGCTGTAGCGGTCGTCGACGAACTTCGCCTGCACCCGGATTGCCTCGAGGAGCGTGTTCACGCCGCCATCCATCTCCGCGGAGGCGAGGAACCAGACGAGCACGAGCAGCAGGCCGAGAGCGCCGCTCGCGATGACCCACAACAACGGCGCCGCTAGCGCGGTCATG
>JANMSU010000386.1:0-5545 GCA_031389835.1 Chloroflexota bacterium | reverse complement strand
CCGTCGACCGGAGTGAGGGTCTCCTTGATCGTGCGCTCGCAGTGGGCGCAGCTGATATCGGGAACGCTCAGCGTGGTAGTAGCCATGTGTTTCTCCTTGCTCTTACTTGACTTGGATCACGAAATCAGCGGTGACGATGTGGCCGTCGTGCGTCTGGAGCTGTCCCCAGATCTTGTACAGACCGGGCGTCGCGAACGTATGCGTGAAGGTGATCTCCGGCCCGTACGGCGGCTGTGCCGAGTCCATTCCCGCCATGCCGCCGCCCGCGCGGTCCTTCGCGACCATGCCGTGCGTGTGCACGAACTCGGTCGCCGCCTCGTTTATCACGACCACGTGAGCTGGTGCGCCGAGATATGTCGTCAGCGTACGGACAGGCTCGCCGGTGCGCGGATCCTCGAGGCGGAACGTGAACGTGTGCTCGTCGCCGGCTCGCACGTTGGCGGCGTCCTGAAGGGCGACGCGGAGCCCAGGCGAAGCAACGACCGGTTCCCGGTGCTCGACGAGCGCGGCCGGTCCGGAAGGACTTCCGACCACCAGCTCCTGACGCGCCACGACCTCTTGGCCGCCGCTGCGCTCGAACCCGGCATAGAGGACGTACGTGCCGGCGACCGGGAAGGTGGCGTCCACGCTGTACTCGCCGGCAGTCCCCGTCGGCAGAGGATGGATGTGCTGGAACCGCGAAAGATCGCGGCTCACCGCGATCAGATGGACGGGTCGCTCGTGGCTAACGATCACGTCGGTGATCGGCGCGCCCAAGCGCGCGTCCGTCAGGCGGTACACCACACGTGCCGGTGCACCGGGCGTAAGCGTCGCGGGCGTCACGAGCTCGGCCCGGATCCCCGCTGCCTCTGCGGTGATAGCCGTGGCAGCGAGCTCCCCGGTAGAACGGGCGAGCGCCAGAGCCCCAAGCCCGACCAGCAGCGCCAGCACGCCGATCCCCACGAGGTACATGTAATCGCTGACGACGGAGCGCAGGCTCGGGTGCAGGATCTCGCGAGCCGACGCCGGCCGCTTGAAGCCGCGAAGACGCAGCGCGTTCGTGACAACACTCACGCTCGACATCGCCATGGCCGCTGCGGCGAGCACCGGGTTGAGTAGCACGCGGAACAGTGGATAAAGCGCGCCCATGGCGACGGGGATGAGGAGGATGTTGTAGGCAAACGCCCAGAACAGACCCTGCTTGATCACGCTGACCGTCTTACGGGAGAGCGCGATGGCTGTCGTGATCGTGCGGAGGTCGCCACCGATGAGAGTGATGTCCGATGCGGCGATGGCGACGTCCGTGCCGGTGCCGATCGCGATGCCGAGATCGGCCTGGGCGAGCGCGGGCGCGTCGTTGATGCCGTCACCGACCATCGCGACAACGCGGCCCTGCCGCTGAAGCTCCTGGACCTTCGCGGACTTCTCGGCCGGAAGGACCTCGGCGAGCACGTGCTTGATGCCGACCTGGGACGCGATCGCCTCGGCCGTCTTGGCGTTGTCGCCAGTGAGCATCCACACCTCGAGACCAAGCGCGCCCAGCTGTTCCACGGCCTCGGCGGACTCGGGCCGGAGGGTGTCGGCGACCGCGATCAGGCCGACGGCCATCCCGTCCACCGCCACATACATAGGAGTCGCGCCCGTTTCGGCGAGGCGGCCGCCGCGCTCGACCAGGCCGTCGAGCTGGATCTGCTGCTCGCGCATGAGCGCGAGGTTGCCGATCGAAACCGGCTTGCCGTCGACGACCGCGGTGATGCCGCGGCCAGCAAGCGCCGCGAATGCCTCGGCCTTTGGTAGCTCGCCGCCGAGGGCCTGCGCCCTTGCGACGATTGCCGCCCCGAGCGGGTGCTCGGAACCGACTTCGGCCGCTCCCGCCAGGCGCAGCAGCTGCTGCTCGTTGAGACCATTCGTCGCGAAGATCCCCGTCACCGCGGGCTTGCCGCGCGTGAGCGTTCCGGTCTTGTCCAGCACGATCGTGTTGATCCGGCGGGTCTGCTCGAGCGCCTCGCCACCGCGGATCAGGATTCCGTTCTCGGCTGCCTTGCCCGTACCGACCATGATCGCGGTCGGCGTCGCCAGACCCAGCGCGCATGGGCACGCGATGATCAGAACGGCGATCGCCGCCTGGAGCGCCAGGGTGATCCGCGGCTCGGGACCGAGCACGAGCCAACCGACGAACGTCGCCAGCGCAAGCACGAGGACCGCGGGCACGAAGTAGCTCGAAATCTCGTCGGCCATCCGCTGCATGGGTGCCTTGGAGCCCTGAGCGTCTTCGACCATGCGCACGATCTGCGCGAGAGCCGTGTCGCGCCCAACCTTCGTCGCCTTGAAGATGAACGAGCCGCTGGTGTTCAGCGTGGCACCGATGACCGAGTCTCCCGGGACCTTGTCCACCGGCAGGCTCTCGCCGGTCAGCATCGATTCGTCCAGAGCGGAGCTGCCGTCGGTGATCACACCGTCGACCGGCACCTTCTCGCCAGGTCGCACGCGAACGAGATCGCCAACGCGCACTGCCTCGATCGGTATGTCTTGCTCGACGCCGCCGCGGATGACGCGTGCAGTCTTGGCCTGCAGTCCCATCAGCGCCCGGATCGCGCCCGCGGTCTGCTTCTTGGCGCGTGCTTCCATCCAGCGACCGAGCAGGATGAGCGCGATGATGATCACCGCGGTCTCGTAGTACAGGTGGTACTGGAAACCCCACTGCTCGGCGAGCGTCGGCCACAGCGTGACGAAGGCGCTGTAGGCGAAGGCCACGGTCGTACCGACCGCGACGAGCGTGTTCATGTTGGTCGCGCCATGACGCGCCGCCGCCCAGGTCGCTTCGTAGAAGACACGGCCAGCCCAGAACTGCACGACCGCGGCGACGATGAGCAGCACGGGCGCAAGCAACGTGATGTCGATGCCGATCGGCAGATACATCAGGGCCATCATCACGAGACCAGCGACGAGCGAGACCTTCCACTTCCGACCGAGGTCATCCAGCTCGCGCTGCCGTTGAAGCTCGTGAGGATCTTGCGCGGCAGCGTCGTGCGCTGATGTCGACGGAGCTTCGGTTGTGATAGGGGCGGCTTCGGCGAGCGCGCCGACCTTATAGCCGGCACGCTCGACCGCGACTCTGAACTGCTCCAGACCGGTCTTTGCCGGATCGAAGGTCACGTGCGCCTTTTCCGTCGCGAGATTGACGTTCGCGCTTGATACGCCCTCGACCTTGCCCAGGGCCTTCTCGATACGGCGTACGCATGACGCGCAGGTCATGCCCTCCACGGGCAGGGTCATCTCGCCTGACAGAGGCTCAACTACCGGAAGGGTGGCCGCGGGAGGCGCCGGCATTTCCACAGGCAGCTCGCGCACTCCGTAGCCCGCGCGCTCGACGGCCTTCTTCATGGCTTCGAGTGTGGTCGTCTGCGGGTCATAGACGACCTTGGCCTTTTCCGTCGCCAGGTTCACACTGGCTTCCGTAACGCCATCTACCTTTGAAAGTGCTTTCTCGATCCGGCGCACGCACGAGGCGCAGGTCATCCCGGTGACTGGGAGGCTGACCTCCCGGGTGTTCTTGGTGTCGACGCTCATGACTACTTCCGCGCGAGCTCGAACAGGTCCGAGAGCTCGTTGATCATGTCGTCGTTGCGGCCTTCCTTGAAACCTGTCGGCACACAAGTGCTCAGGTGACCGCGGAGCAGCTCCTGCTCGAAACGCTTCAGGGCGCGCTCGACCGCGTAGGCCTGCTTGAGAACGTCGACGCAGTACGTCCCGTCTTGGACCATTTTCCGAATACCCTTGATGTGCCCCTCGATCGTCGAGAGGCGGGTGTCCAGTTCTTTCGTATCAGTCAGCATTGAAACCTCCGTCGGGACTGACCCGACCTCCAAACATTATAACCCCCCTCCCGGGTGGGGTGGGTGGCTCCAGGAGTTGATTACTGCTCAATCGGCCTCTTCTCGACGGACTGGGGCCGGGCTTCAGACGGCGCCGACGATGTCGCACACAGACAGAGATCGTCCGTGCAGCTGTCTCCGTTCGCCGCAAGCAGCGTCGTCAGCTCATGGCGTACCAGCTCGAGCTCACGGAGCCGCGACTCGACTGCGGCTACATGTCGCTGTAACTGCGCCACGATCACGTCGGAGGATGGGCGGCAACTCAGTTGCTCGGTCGCCCGCAGGAGCCGCGACACCTCCTTCAGCGAGAGGCCTAAATGTCGCATCCGGCGCACGAAGCGCAACTGCCGCAGCCCGGATTCATCGAACAGGCGCTCGCCACTGGAAGAACGTCGCGCGGGCTTGATGAGCTTCCGGTCGGCGTAATACCGGACCGTGCGCAGCGCGACGCCACCGCCCTTCGCAAGCTCTGATATGCGCACGCCTGGAGGATACGAGTAGCCGTCGCAGTTTTGTGAGCGGTCTTGACTTGCCACCGCGGTGGCGGTCAAGACTTGGACCGAAGCTCGGGACGGGAGGCAGTGATATGGAAGCCATCGAGACGAAGGAGCTCAAGGTCATCGCGTCAGGCTGTGGGTGCGGTTGCGGATGCAGTACCGCTGGAGAGACGCCACAAAAGGACAAGCGCGATCGCGCGGACGCGAACTAGCACCGCGACTGAGTCAGATCCGCATGTGTGGGTCGAACGCGTCGCGGAGCCCGTCGCCCAGCAGGTTGAAGCCGACCACCACGATGCTGATCGCGAGACCCGGATAGATCATGAGCTGCGGCGCCGCCGCGATGAACGCGCGGCCGTCGTTCAACATAGCGCCCCACTCCGGCGTCGGGGGCTGCGCACCTAGGCCGAGGAATGACAGCCCCGAGATCGCGAGGATGAGCCCGCCCATCTCAAGGCTCGCCAGCACGAGGATCGGCGGAAGGACGTTGGGCAGAAGATGGCGCACGAGGATGCGCGTGTTCCCTACCCCGGTTGCGCGCGCCGCCTCGACATATTGGCGCTCCCGCGCGGACAGCACCTGACCTCGCATGACGCGCGCATAGTCCGCCCACGCGACCGCGACGATCCCGATCATCACGCTCATGATGCTCGGGCCCAGCACGCCGGCGATCGCCAAAGCGAGGATCAGCGCAGGGAACGCGAGGAGCACGTCGACAACACGCATGAGCAGATCGTCCAGCAGACCGCCGTAGAAGCCGGCGATCATTCCCGATCCGACGCCGATCGTCAGGATGAGGACGGCAGCCAGTCCTGCGGTCCCGAGCGACAGGCGTGCGCCCCAGATCAATCGACTGAGGATGTCTCGTCCCAGGTTGTCCGTTCCCAGCCACGTGTCGGCGGAAGGCGGCGCGAGACGTCGGAGCGCGTCAACGCGTGTGGGATCGTCCGGAGCGATGAGCGGAGCCGCGATCGCGATGAGCGCGACGCCGGCGACGATGATCAGCCCGGCGACGCCGGTCCGGTGCGCAAGGAGGGCGCGGAACACTCCCGGCCGCGCTGACGCCGGTGACAGCGCGTGCTGGTCGGCGATGCTCTCGGCAAGCGTGTCGCGCGACTTGGTCCCGATCATTGCGTCTTCCCCCCGAGCCGCACCCGCGGGTCGAGCCACACGTAGGAGACGTCGACCGCAAGG
>JANMSU010000375.1:0-5290 GCA_031389835.1 Chloroflexota bacterium | reverse complement strand
CGATGCTCGTATTGCGCGAGCCATGCGACGAGCTCGCGAACGGTGCGCTCGTACTCGAGCCAGATGTTCACCTCGCGCGTCTGCGACGCGTGGCCGCGCCGCGCGCGCCCCTTGTCGATGCGCAGCGGCGCGCCGTGACCGGCGACGGCGTTCAGGCGGCTACCGGCGACGATCGACTCCAGCAGGCAGAGCTTCAGCAGACCCTGCGCGGCGGGGTCTCCGACCGACGTCTCGACCGCTCGCAGGGTGGCCATGAGCGCCGTGATGTTGCGCGGCGTGTACAGCGCGGCGACCGTATCCCCCAGCGCCTGCGCGGCCGGATCCGCGCCGAAACGCTCGACGAACTGCCAGTACGCCATGCCACGCGGCTCGAGCCGGCGCGTGCGCTCTTCATCGTCGTTGTCGACGCCTTCAATGAGGAGGGCACGCCCTTCGCGCGCGCAGACGCCGCAGCGGAACGCCTTCTTCGTCGGCACCGGCGCGTCGCGCTCCCAGAGGAACGCCTCGACCACGACCGGGCCGTGGCATGTCGCGCAGCGCGAGCCGTAGAGCTCGCGCATCGCAACGCGGTGCGGGGTGCCGACGAGCGCGCTGTCGGCGACGCGCTCGAACCCCGCGAGGACTTCATCCAGCGGCGGCGCGAGAGCGACGACGGCGCGGGCCCATTCGCCGAGGGGCTCGCGCGATTTCGCGATGCCGCGCCGATCCGCCGATTCGACGGCGTCGGCGGCAGACCACGGATGCGCGAGTGGATCGAGCACGACACCGCGTCTCGGCGCGTATGCGGTCGCGTAGACGTCGGCGAGTGCTGCCGGGAAGGCCGTGCCGAAACGGTTCAGAGGTCGCGGGAGCGGGACCGTCTCGATAGGAGTGAATGAGAGGATCCGCTCTCGCATGTTGCTCACGTGAGCGTGAGTATGGGTCTCACGGCAGTCGGAAGAGAACGGCTCGCTTCGCCTCGGCGACGACACCGACCCAGCGACCGTCGCGCGACACGACCAGGTCCTGGATCTGTCCGACAGCGGCGAGCTCGTCGAGCGCGCCCGTCTTCGGGTCGAAGGCGAGGATGCGATCCGCGCCGTCCAGCACGATCGGGCGCAAGCCGACCGCGAGGCGGCGGCCGTCGATGACTGGCGTGGTCCAACGGGTGACGCCTTCGCTATCCACCGCGATCACACGCTGCGCGTCGAGCAGGTACAGCGTCCCGTCTCGCGCGAATTCGACGTCGCGCACGGCCGTGGTGAGCTTCGTGACGCTCTTGGTCGGATCGGCCGCGGTCACCTGGAAGCGGAACGTTCCCTGGTCCGTCACCGCTGCGCCGAACTTCCCCGAGGGATCGATCGCGAACGCCGTGCCGGTGCCGGGTATGCGCAGCACGCCCTTCGTCGCGCGCTCCACACCTGGTCGGAACATGCGGACCTCGTAGGCGCCCGCGTTCTGCCAGGCGATGAAGAGATCGCCGTTGTCGCTAGCCGCGAGTAGCCCGCCCGCGGACCCGAGCGCGATCGGGAAGGGTGCCGCGAGCGGAAGCCCGTCGGGCGTGCGCCCGCCGATGACGCCGCCATCGCTACCGCCGGACGATGCCGCGAACACATCGACCCCGGGCACGTACACGAGCGATTGCGCCGCGCCGCTGAGGCGAACGGGGACGCCGACGGTGTTGTTCGGGCTCGGCATGACCAGGTTCGACAGGACCTGCCCGCCGCCCATCAAGAAGCGTCCGTTGCTGGTGAACGCAAGCTGGTTGACGCCCGCGTTGAACTTCGGCAGCGCTTTGAGCACGCCGTCGCGCGTGAACACTCCGATGAACCCATCGTCGGATCCGGTCGCGATGAAAGACGCGTCCGGCGAAAGAGCGATCTTCCTCGCGAGCCCCTGGACGTCGATGGCCCGCTCAGGCTCGCGCCACAGCTCCGCATCCGGTACCTCGCCCGCGCGCGCGAACGCGAACACCGCATCCTCGCTCACGATCGCGGTGATCTTCTGCGCCGCGAGTGCCGCGGCCGCCTTGTCCGCCGCCGCGCGATCCGGGTACGGCCCGACGCGGACCGCGAATGGGCTCTGCGTCGCCGCTGTCGCGTTCGCGCCGATCTGCTTCGCGGCGTCGAGCGCCTCGCCTGCGGTCCCGTACGGACCAGCAGTGAGTGTGAAGACCTGTTTTGACGACGCCGTTGACTTGATCGAGGTGCCGCGGTCGATCGCGGCTTTGAGCGCGGGATCCGCCGGGAGTGCAGAGGCGAGCTCGCGAAGGCTCGCCCACCCGCGATCTACACCCGCAAGGACGCGCGACAGCGCAGCGGGATCGCGTACGTCGGCATACGCGAGCGCGTCGCGCGAAAGATCGGTGAGGCCGTCGGCGAGCGCAACGAGCCGATCGCGCACCGGGCCGACGGTCGCGACGGTCGCCGCGACGACCTTCGTCGTGTTCGACTTGACGAGGGCAGCCTGTGTGCGCGCGACCGTGGCGTAGCGATCGGCGCTGACGGCGCGCACCTTCTCGCCAGCAATGCTGCCAACGAGCGCGTAGTCATAGACAGAGAAGGTCAGGAGGATGTCCGCTGCGGTCTGAGCGATCGGTCGCGCGTCGGGTACGTCTCCCGGGATCGGGCGGGTCTTATCGGGAACAGGACTGGAGCAGGCCGCGGCCAGGAGGACGAGGACCGCTGTTATCGCTCCCCATCCCGCTCGGCGCATTCGGCTTACTCCTCTTCTTCTTCCTCCGAGTCATCGTCGCCCGTATCCACGACCAGTGGCTCTTCGACGCCATCCGACTCTTCGAGAGCCTCGCCGCCCGCGACGCCCTCTGTCTCTTCCTCAGTTCCGTCTGTGTCCTCGTCCCCGTCCTCATCCGCGTCCCGACCGAAGCGGAAGAAGTTGCCCTTGATGTAGGCCCGCTCCTTCGTCTCGGCTGGGCGGTGGTGGCCCGGGAAGGAGATCCGGCTCGAGTTCTCGACGCTCTGCAGGACCTCTCTAATGGCAACGCGCGCGTTCAACTGGTCGTTACTGACGATGGCCGCAACGTACTGGTTGCCAGTTCGGATCAGATCGATCAGGCGCCTGCCGACCTTCGGCTCCAGGAAACCCAGGAGCTCCCCGTCGCGGGCGTGGACGGCCATCAGGCCCTCCTGCTCCTTGAGCTGAGCCTCGGCGCCCGGGCTGTAACGGGCCAGGATGTGCGGGGGCGCCGGGTTGATCAGGCGAAGGATGCCGGTCTTACCCATGTCCTCGATGAAGAGGCGGGGCTGGGTCCGCGACGTCGTCACGTTCGGCTTGGTCTTGTGCTCCAGCAGCTGCGCGATGCGCTGCGAACCGCGGATGGCGATCGAGTTGTACGGCTCAGCCTTGAGCACCTCGCCGAACGAGGCTTTCGCCTCCTCCAGCTTGCCCAGCTCGAGGAGCACGCGGCCCATCCGGTTGCGCGCCTCGACGTCGTCGGGCGCGGCTTCGATGATCTTTGAGTTGAGGTCGGACGCGCGCGTCCAGTCGGCCTCGAGGGCGGCCGCGACGGCCTGATCCGCGAGGGCTCGCACGCGCAGTCCGGTGTCCGAGGCGGGTGTCATGGGGATACTCATTGTACCCGGGCGGTACCCTTGCGCGCGTGCCGTACCTGTCCGACATCCAACATCGACGCGTGATCGAGCCCAACGGCACCGAAGTCGCGAAGCTTTCCGACCTCGCGGTCGTGCCGCACGGCCAATTCCCAGCGGTGCAGTGGGCGATCCTCGCGACGCCGAGCGGCGAGCGGGTCGTCCGTTGGACCGAGCTGGCGCAGGAGATCGGGCATCTCAGGCTGCGCAGTCGCCTCGACACGATCACCGACTCGACTCTGCCGCTGGAGGCGTTGCGGCTTTCGCGTGACCTGATGGACAAGCAGGTCGTCGACACGCACGGGGCGAAGGTCGTGCGGGTGAACGACCTTCAGCTCTCTGAAGTCGACGGGCAGCTGCGTCTCGTTGGCGCGGACGTCGGCCTCCGCGGGCTGCTGCGGCGCGTCGGCGCCGAGGGTCTCGCCGAGCGCGTCGTCGGTCTCGCGGGGCAGAAGCTGCCGCGGGGGATCATCCCGTGGCATCTGGTGGAGCCGCTCTCGGCGCCGGACGCGAACGTGCGGGTGACCGTGCCACGAACCAAGCTCGCGCTACTGCACCCGGCCGACATCGCCGACATCGTCGAGGAGATGAGCGTCGACGAGCGGCGCGCGGTGTTCGAAGAGCTCGATATCGAGACGGCGGCCGACACGCTGTCGGAGGTCGAGCCGGAGATGCAGGCCTCGATCGTGAGCGACATGGACGAGGAGCGCGCCGCCGACATCCTCGACGAGATGGCTCCGGACGAGGCCGCCGACCTATTGCAGGATCTGCCCGAAGAGCGCCGCGACGAGCTCGTCGATCTCATGCAGAGGGACGAGGCCGCGGACGTCGAGGAGCTGCTCACCTACCCGGAGGACTCCGCGGGCGGGATCATGACCAAAGACTTCATCGCGCTGCCCGCGCAGCTGACGGCGGGCGCGGCGATCGACCGGCTCCGCGAGCTGCAACCCGATGCCGAGCTCACCTATTACCTGTACGTCGTCGATGGGCAGGGCCGACTGGACGGCGTCATCTCGCTGCGGGACCTCGTCGTCGCGAAGCCGGAGACGCCGATCACCGAGGTCATGGACCGCAACGTGCTCAAGGTCGACGCGACCTCCCCGAAGGAAGAGGTCGCGGCGCTGATCGCCAAGTACAACCTGCTGGCGCTCCCGGTGGTCGATGCGCGACGAAAGCTTCTCGGCACCGTGACCGTCGATGACGTCATCGACATCATGCTCCCGCGCGGTTGGAGGAAGAGGTCGCTCAGGTCGATCGCTAGGTGAGGGGCGCGGGCATCGCGCGTCCGCTGCGCGCGCTCCGACGCCGGGCGACACGCCGGCGGGTCGCCGTGGCCGGTTTCCTGGCAGTCGTCGGTCCCGGTGTGATCACCGGGTTCGCCGGCAACGAGGCCGGCGGCGTCACCACTTATTCGTCGGTCGGCGCGCACTTCGGTTACTCGCTGCTGTGGCTCCTGCTGGTCGCGAGCATCGGCCTCGGGGTCATTCAAGAGATGTGCTCGCGAATGGGCATCACGACCGGTCAGGGTCTCTCGGACCTCATCCGCGAACGGTTCGGCGTGCGCTGGACGATCCTCGCGATGCTCGTCCTCATCATCGCGAACGGCAGCAACGTGGTTGCGGAATTCGCCGGCATCGCCGCGAGCGTCGAGATCCTCGGCGTGCCGCGGATCGTGTCTGTGCCACTCGCGGCGCTCGGAGTCT
>JANMSU010000360.1:0-3131 GCA_031389835.1 Chloroflexota bacterium | reverse complement strand
GCGAGCGGCGCGACTAGATGGCCTCCGGTGACGAGGACCTCCTTGTTCGCGAGAGCGACGCGCTTGCCGGCGCGCAGCGCAGCGAGGGTGGGTGCGAGGCCCGCGATGCCCGGCGTCGCGACCAGCACGAGATCCACGTCTCCGCGCGTCGCGATGTCGCAGAGCGCGTCGTCCCCGTCACGTTCCTGCAGCACCATCGCTGCACCGGTCTCGCGAGCGACCGTCTCGAGCTCCGACGCGCTGCGAGCCGCCGCGAGCGCCGTGACGCGCAAGCGGTCGGAATGCGAACGGACCACGTCGAGCGCCTGACGCCCGATGGAGCCCGTGGCACCGAGGATCGCGAGACGTGTCACCACCTGACCATCATCCCAGACTCGGCGCGCAGCACGGGACGAGAAGTGGCAGCAGAACGAATGGCGCTGTCGCCACGAGCGAATCGATGCGATCCAGCACGCCGCCGTGACCCGGAAGGAACGTCCCCGAGTCCTTCACGCCTGCGCGCCGCTTCACCCAGCTCTCGAGCACATCACCGGCGAACGCCACCGGGCCGATGCCGACCGCGACGAGAACATCAACCGCGAATGCGTAGCTGAGGGGACCGCCATACCAGCCGCCAAGTGCGCGCTGCATCAGCAGGAAGACGACCGTAGCCGCCAGGCACCCGATGATCGTCCCCTCCCACGTCTTGCCGGGGCTGACGCTCGGAGCGATCTTGCGGCGGCCGATGAGGGATCCGCCAAGGTACGCGAACACGTCAGCCGCCCAGGTCGCGGCGAGCACCATGACCAGCGCGTTTGGGATAGACCTGAGCACGCCGAGCGCGATCAGCCCGACGACGACGAGGGCGCCCAGGGCGAGCGCGGCGCGACCGGCTCGCCGAAGGGCAAAGAGCTCGGAGAGCGCGATGCTGCCGGCGATAGCGAGCACGAGAAGGAACACGATCTCGGGTGCGAATACCGCGGCGAGCACGACGGCGCCGTACACGAGCGCAGTGACCGTCCGCCGCGGGAGGTCGCGCATCAGCGCCCGAAGCGCCGTTCGCGTTTCGCGTACGAGCCGAGCGCGTCGTCGAGATCGCTTATCGAAAAGTCTGGCCAGAGCACCGGCGTGGCCCACATCTCCGCGTAAGCGACCTCCCACAACAGGAAGTTGGACACGCGAAGCTCGCCGCCGGTGCGGATGAGCAGGTCGGGGTCGGGATGCTCAGGCGCGTACAGGCGCGACGCGATGGCCGCCTCATCGACCGCGTCCGGTGCGACCCCGTCGGCGACGAGGCTCCGCACGGCGTCGACGATCTCGGCGCGCCCGCCGTAATTGAAGGCGAGCGTCATCACGCCGCGCGAGCACTTGGAGGTGGCCTCGACCGCCCCGGCGATCGAGCGCTGCAGCCCCGGCGACAGCTCGTGGAGCCTGCCGATGACCCGGAGTCGCACGTCGTCGCGCACCAGCGAGTCCGTCTCCCGCCGGATGGTCTCCTCCAAAAGCGCCATGAGGCCGCGGACCTCGTCCTCCTCGCGTGTCCAGTTCTCCGTCGAGAACGAATAGAGCGTGAGGTACTCGACGCCGCGTTCGCGAGCGGCCCGCAGCGTCTTGCGGATCGTCTCGACGCCGGCGCGATGTCCGGCGATCGCCGGAAGGTGGCGTTGACGCGCCCAGCGGCGATTGCCGTCCATGACGATGGCGATGTGCCGCGGGATGGCGCTCACGGTCTCGCTAAACGGCCAGGATCTCTTTCTCTTTGGCCGTGCCGACCTCGTCGGCCAGGAGGATGTAGCGGTCGGTCAGCTTTTGCAGCTGCGCCTCGAGACGCTTGACGTCATCCGTGGACACGCCGGAGCTCTTCTCTTTCGAGCGCATCTCTTCGTGCGTGTGACGGCGCAGCGTGCGGATCTCGACGCGTCCCTCTTCGACCTTCTTGTGCAGCACCTTCACGAGGTCCTTGCGGCGCTCCTCGTTGAGCGCGGGGATGTTGAGGCGGATGACCGCGCCGTCGGTGTTAGGCGCGAGGCCAAGGTCCGACGACTGGATCGCCTTCTCGATCGCTTTGATGAGGCTGCGGTCGTACGGCTGGATGAGGATCTGCCGCGGCTCGGGCGCGTTGATCTGCGCGAGCTGGATCAGCGGGGTCGGAACGCCGTAAGCATCGATCTCGAGCTGCTCCACCAGCGACGGCGCGGCCCGGCCGGTCCGCACGGAGGCAACGTCGTGCTTGAGCGCCTCGATCGCTTTCTTGAAGCGCGCCTCGGTCTGCGTGAGGAGATCTTCGAGTGCCATCAGCTGTGGACGAGTGTCCCGACGTGCTCGCCCTTCGCGGCGCGCACCATCGCGTCCTTCTGTGAGATGTCGAAGATGATCAGCGGGATGTCCCGGTCCTCCGCCAGCGCCGCGGCGGTCGCGTCCATCACGCCCAGGCGCTTGTCGAGCAGGTCCCGGTGCGTGAGCTGGTCGATCTTTTTTGCGTCCTTTGTCGTCCGTGGATCGGCATCGTATACGCCGTCGACCTGGTTCTTGCCCATGAGGATCACGTCCGCGCCGATCTCCGCGGCTCGCAGCGTGGCCGCAGTGTCGCTGGTGAAGTACGGGTTGCCGGTGCCGGCGGCGAAGATCACGACCCGGCCCTTCTCCAGGTGGCGGATCGCTTTGCGGCGGATGTATGGCTCGGCAACGTCCTGGATCGTGATCGCGGATTGCACGCGGGTCGGGACGTCCATCTGCTCGAGGGCGGACTGAAGCGCGAGCGCGTTGATCACCATCGCCAGCATCCCCATATAGTCGGCGGTCGCCCGGTCGATGCCGTGCTCGGCGACCGCCGCGCCGCGCATGAAGTTGCCGCCTCCGATGACGATCGCGACCTCGGTGGGAAGCGCCTGGACCTTGCGG
Organism: Chloroflexota bacterium; assembly: GCA_031389835.1. Lineage (GTDB taxonomy): Bacteria > Chloroflexota > Limnocylindria > P2-11E > P2-11E > CF-39. Next base: position 251 of record JANMSU010000360.1, on the reverse strand, counting down.
ATCTCTTCAGCGAGGTACTTCACGTACTGCGGCGAGATGCCGAACTTGCGCTCGCCGAGGAGCGCCTCCCCGGAAAGCTTGAGCAGCACCCGGCTGTATTTGGCCGCGCTGCGCTGCGTCATCGCGTCCGAGTCTAGGACTCGCCCAGGGCGAAGCGCTGGATGCGGCGCACGTGCACGTTCTCTTTGGTCGTCGAAGCGACCTCCGTGACGAGATCCTTGATCTTCTTCGACCCGTCGCGGATGTACGGC
>JANMSU010000306.1:0-3887 GCA_031389835.1 Chloroflexota bacterium | reverse complement strand
GTCCCCGGGGAAGTACCGCGAGATGAAGTGGCGCGCCGCGCTCGACACGCAGATCTTCTCGTCCAGCTTGTTCATGTACCGATCGAGCGCGATCCGGCCCGCCCAGTACGAGACGGAGAACCCGCCGAAAGCGTGGAACGTTGCCACGTGAGGGCACTTCGCGGAGTCAAGGATCTGGAACGACAGGAACGGCACGAACGGCTCGTGGTGGTGAATGATGTCGAACTTCTCGCGCTCGAGCATGCGGGACACGAGCCACTCGAGTCGGAGCGACAGCGTCACTCGGCCGATGCTCCCGTTGAAGGGGATCGCGATCGCCCGGCCGATCTGGATCACGTCGCGCGCAGGAGGGTCGTCGCCCCAGGGCGCGGTGATGATCCGGACCTCATGGCCCATGTCGCGAAGACGCTCATAGGTCTCACGGATATGCGCGTTCGCGCCGCCGGGGCGCGGATACGCGTACGGCGACACGATCCCGATCTTCATGTGGTCACTTTTCTTTTCGGATCCGTCTTCTCGCTCGCTTTACCGGATCGCGCACCATCGAGCGCCACTGCTGCGTCGCGACCCCATCCAGGTGCTCGCCGAGCGTCCAGTGTCTTCCGTCCGGTCGTGTCGTGCGATCCGTGATCGCGCGACGGAGCGCCGCGGGGTCATCACCGTCGAAGTCGGTCCACGTGGTCCCTACCAGCTTCGCGTGATGCGCGTCGCTCGAGCCTGTCTCCGCGACGTGCAGCACCTTCTCGTTGAGCCAGGTCGCGCGAGCACCGCGCACGCGTCCCGCATATGACGGGTTGCGGGTCTCGATGCCGTCGACATGGACGAGCGGATCCTCCGACGCGGCGAGGTTCCGTAGCGCACCCTCGCCAACGGAGAACGTCAGATATGAGAGGGGATGCGGCACGATCGCCACGCCGCCGGCGCGGTGGATGAGCGACACGGTGGCGGCGAGCGGCGCGAACATCGGGATCTCGTCCTCTACCCAGAGCGCGAGCAGATGACCAGAGCGCGTCGTGACCTCCACGCCGGGGACGATCTGCACCGGGCTCGAGCGTCGTGCCGCGATGTCGCGCAGTAGGAACGCGCCGCGGATGTCGTCGTGATCGGTCAGCGCGATCACGTCCAGACCCACGCGCTCCGCGGCGTCGAGGATCGCCTCCGGCGATGCGAGCCCGTCGCCGAGGTCGGAGTGGAGCTGAAGGTCAGCGCGGCCCACGCCAGAAATCCTCGAAGACTGTCCACTGCTCCGGCGCGTTCCGCACGTAGCGCTCGAGCACGCGCGCGAACCGCTGCACGCCCTCGCGCACGTCGGCGTCGCGATTGCCCGTCCTCGGCATCTCCAGCGGCGGCTCGAACGTCGCGGTGAGCACTCCATTGGATCGCCCGGCGAATGACGGCAGCAGTGGAGCTCCGGTGCGCAGCGACAGCACGACCGCGGCGGTCGGAAGCAGCGCCGGGCGCCCGAAGAACTCGACGTGCACGCCGACCCCGGTCACGGCCCGATCGGCGAGGATGCCGAGCACTTTTCCCTCGCGGAGCACGCGGAAGATGCTGAGGGACGAGTCGGTCCGGATAAGCTGCAGCCCGGCGCCGCCGCGCGCCCGATTGACCGACCGCTGGAATTCGGAGGTCTCGACCTCGACGGGAAGCGCCACGGGATACCCGTGGGCCAGCACCATTTGGCCGACGAACGAGACCGGTCCCAAGTGCGCGCTGGCGAGGATCACACCTTTGCCCTGCTCGTACGCGTGGGCGACGTAGTCCCAGCCCTCGACCCGCAGGATCGCGAGCAGCCGCTCCGGCGTTATGTGGGGTATCGAGAAGATCTCGACGTAATTGCGCGTCTGCTCGACGAACACCTGGCGCGCGCTGGTCTTCCGATCGGGCGCGATGAGCGCGAGGTTGGAGCGCACGGTCCGCCGTGCGCCCGGCGAAGCGAGAAAGGCGAGCGTGCCGAACACCTCGGCGAGCGGGTCGACGAGCATCCGCGGCATGAGAGGCAGCGCGCGCTCCGCGGTGCGGCACAGCGCTCCCGTGAGCATCGCTACTTCGCGGCGTCCACGGCCGCGGGCCACATTGGACGGAAGATGTACCACTGGTCGGGCTGGGGACGCATGAGCCCCTCGAGCGCGTGCACCACCGCTTGCGTCGCGCGTTCAAGGTCGCCCTGCGCCTGTTTCGTTCGCTCGACGAATATCGGCGGCACCGCCACACCCTTGAATGAGTTGTCGCGATCCCTGGTCACGGCGGCCACGATGATGGCCGCGCCCGAGACTCGGGCGAGGGCGGCGGCGATGGTGGGGAACGCGGTGCGCACGCCGAAGAACGTTGCTTCCACGTTGTCGAGCTCGTGCGCGCGCGGCCCGAGATCCATCATGAAGCCGACCATCTCGTTGCGGCGCAGTGCGGCGAGGACGCGACGCGTCGCGCCCTCCGGCGGAAGGATGACGACGTTCTTGTGCTCGCGGTTCGTGACGAGGAAATCCATGAGCCGTGTGTTGTCGAGCTCGTCCGCGACGACGGTGAGCGGGATCTCCTCCGCGATCCGAGCGCCGCCGATCTCGAAGTTCCCAAAGTGCGCGGAGACGAAGATGATCCCGCGACCATGTTCTCGCGCCGAGCGCAGGTTCTCGAGCGAGGTCACGTCGATCGTCACGAGCTCGTTCAGCTCGGCCCGACCCATCGATGGGAAACGCATGATCTCGGTCAGGTACTTGCCGAAATTGCGGAACGCGCGACGCGCGACGCGCGCGACCTCGGGGTGCTGTGCTGACTTTCCGAGCACGACCGCGAAGTTGTGCTTGGTGATCTCTCGCCTCCGCCGCCAGAGCAGATAGCCAAGCTCGCCCCCAAGAACGGCTCCGCCGTAAACGAGGCGCTTCGGTAGACGCTGCACCAGCGTCGCCGCGATGCGCCACGACCAATAGAGGAGCCCGTCGCGGAATGGGATGCGCGGCCGCAACTAGGCCTTCCCCGCGAGCGTGGTCCGGTCGGTGCCCTTGATGAACGCCTCCACTCCCTCGCGCGCCTTGTCGTCGTGGATCTGGCGCGGCGGCGACTTCATGAAGTACGCCGATGGCGCCACGATGGTGCCGCCGAGGCCCCGGTCGAGCGCGAGCTTGCAGCAGCGGATGGCGTCGATCACGACTCCCGCGCTGTTCGGTGAGTCCCACACCTCGAGCTTCACTTCAACATTGAGCGGCACGTCACCGAACGTCGTCCCCTCCATACGGATGTAGCACCACTTCCGGTCGAGCAGCCACGGAACGTAGTCGGACGGGCCGACGTGGACATCATCCGGGTCCAGAGGGTAGTCGAGCATGCTCGTCACGGCGTTCGTCTTGCTGATCTTTTTCGACTCGAGCCGCTCGCGCTCGAGCATGTTCAGGAAGTCCGTGTTGCCGCCGAAGTTGAGCTGGTAGGTGCGGTCCAGTCGCACGCCGCGGTCCATGAAGAGACGGGTCAGGACGCGGTGCGTGATCGTCGCGCCGACCTGAGACTTGATGTCGTCGCCGATGATCGGAAGATTCTTCGCGGCGAAGCGCTTCTGCCAGTAGGGCTCGCGGCCGATGAATACCGGGATGCAGTTGATGAACGCGCAGCCTGCCTCGAGCACCTGCTCGACGTACCACTTCGTGGCCTCCTCGCTGCCGACCGGCAGGTAGGAAACGACAACGTCCGTCTTGGTGTCGCGAAGGATCTTGACGATGTCCGCCGTCTCGCCGGGCGCTTTGGTTATGACCTTTGAGAGGTACTTGCCGATCCCGTCGTGCGTCATGCCGCGGCTGACCTTGACGCCAGACTTGGGCACGTCCGCGAAGCGATAGGTGTTGTTCGGCTTCGCGTAGATCGCGTCGGCGAGATCCTTGCCGACCTTGTTCTTGTCC
>JANMSU010000264.1:0-6523 GCA_031389835.1 Chloroflexota bacterium | reverse complement strand
CTTTCCGGAGTACGACAACGGCGGAGAGGCGTGGTGCAGCCCAACATCGACAGCCATGGTGCTCGACTACTGGGCGACCGGACCCACCGCGGAGCAGCTCGCCGCGTGGCCGGCACTCGCTGGTCACAAGGATCCGCAGGTCGACTACGCGGCGCGCTACGTCTACGACTGGAACTACCAGGGCGCGGGCAACTGGCCGTACAACACCGCGTATGCCGCCACGTTCGGCCTGAACGCTTTCGTCACGCGCCTCCGCTCACTCACGGAGGCAGAGCTGTTCATCAACAAGGGCATACCGCTGGTCGCATCGATCAACGGCAAGCTACCAGGCTTCCTCTTCGGAAAGACCAACGGCCATCTGCTCGTGATACGTGGCTTCACGAGCACAGGTGACGTGATCACTAACGATCCGGCAGTACTAACGAACGAGCAGGTGCGCGTGGTCTACAACCGTGCCGACTTCGAGAGGGTCTGGCTGGGCGGCTCCGCCGGCATCGTCTACGTGATCCACTCGGACGCAGTGACGCTGCCGCCGAACGTCGCGGATCTGCCGCCGAACTGGTAACGCTGATGCGCGGGTTAGCCCTGAGCGCGCTGCTTCTCGCGGCGTGCTCAGGCGGCCCGCCAGCCGCGACTGCCTCAGTCGAGCCGAGTGCCTCGGCGAGCGCGGCCAACACTCCCGCGCCGACCAGCCCGACGGCCGCAGCTTCCCCGTCGGCTGCCGCAACGTTCGCAGCTGACGCCACGCCGCGAAGCTTCACGCGTTTGGCCCTTGACGGCGGCACGCGCGACGGGACGTTCAACACGGACCTGCGCGGTACGCTCCTGAGCACACCGTCGAGGGGCAGGTATGCAGATCCGTTTGGCCGGACGCTCGACGACGAGCGCGGCACGTGGACGTCGGAGACGGTCCGCACGCCCTTCGCGTTCGACGAGCTCATCGCGTCGTGGCGGGCAACGACTCCCGCGGGCACCTGGATCGACATTCAGATGCGCGCCAGCGGCGCCTCGCGTACCACGAAGTGGTACACGCTCGCGGTCTGGTCCTCAGGCGATGACACGATCCACCGGACGACCGTGAAGGGCCAGGATGACCGCGACGGACGTGTGAACGTCGACACCTTCGAGAAGGCGGAGGGAGCGCCCGAGCTGACTTCATACGAGCTGCGGGTCACGCTTCATCGGGAGGCGGGGAGCACAGCAACTCCAGGCCTCACCTTCTTGGCCGCGGTCGTCTCGCGCGCGACCACGCACGCTGTCCCGAGCGCCTTCGGCGGGGTGGCGCGTGATCTCGATGTGCCGATGCTCTCGCAGGAGACGCACACGGGCCACTATCCGGAGTACGACGGGGGCGGGGAGGCCTGGTGCAGCCCGACTTCCACTGCGATGGTCCTCGGCTTCTGGAAGACAGGACCGAGCGCCGGCGACCTCGCAGCGTTCCCAGGCGCCGGCCACGCCGATGCGCAGGTCGACTATGCCGCGCGTTACACCTACGACTGGAGCTACAGAGGTGCTGGGAACTGGCCGTACAACACGGCCTACGCGGCCTCGTACCTCGTCGATGCGTTCGTCACGCGTCTGCGCTCGCTGCGAGAGGCCGAACTGTTCATCGAGGCGGGTATCCCACTCGTCGCCTCGATCAGCGGCGTCCTGCCCGGCTTCCTTTTCACCAGCACGAACGGACACCTGCTCGTCATCCGCGGCTTCGCTGCCAACGGTGATGTCATCACCAACGATCCCGCCGTGCTCACGAACTCGCAGGCGCGCAAGATCTACCCGCGCGCCGATTTCGAGCGCATCTGGCTCGGCGGGTCGACCGGGACCGTTTACGTGATCCATGCACCCGGAACTCGTCTTCCCGCGAACGTCGGCAGCCTTCCTCCGAACTGGTGATCCGCGTCAGGCTGATGGAGCGGCCCGACTGCGGGCTGTGTGAGGAGGCGCTCGCGGGACTGCGTCGTCTGAGCCGCGCGAAGCGTCTCGACATCGACCGTGTGGACGTGACGGGCGATCCAGCTCTGCTCCAACGCTACGTCGTGCGCGTTCCCGTACTCGTCGTCAACGACGCGGAGCTGGACGTGGCGGGCATCGACGAGGCCGCGATCGGCCGCTGGCTCGACGAGGTCGGCTAGTGCCCGCCGCAAGGCGCTTCTTCGAGCACCGCTACCGCGAGGCTGGCACGCCCGCGCGCGCCGCAGGCAGCAAGGCGTACCTAAAGAGCGACCTGCGCTTTTACGGCACCACGATGCCGGACATTCGCGGGGCGGCGAACGATTTCGCGCGCAGTCATCCAGACCTGTCACGTAGCGAGCTGCGCAAGATCGTCGAGGAGCTGTGGTCGACGGATGTGTTCGAGCTTCGGTCGCTTCGTGCGGTCGTCAAAGACGTGGGCGCATGTGGATTGGCTCGCCTCGGACGTGATCGGCAGCGTGGTGGGGGAGTCGCGAACAGCGCTGCGACGGCTGCCCGTCTGGGCACGCGACGACAACTTCTGGGTCCGTCGCACCGCCTGCTCGCGCAACTGCGGCCGCTGAGCCACGAGGCCGGCGACTTCGCGCTGTTCGCGCGCATGGCGGCACCAATGCTCGGTCAACGCGAGTTCTTCATTCGCAAGGCGATCGGCTGGGTACTGCGTGAGGTCAGCAAGAGGCGTCCGAGGCTCGTGTTCGAATTCCTGCGCGAGCATCGCGCGGAGGTCTCAGGTTTGACGCTCCGCGAAGGCGCGAAATACCTGCCTGCCGCGCAACGGCGCGCGCTGCGTTGCTGAGGACTCTAGAGTCATCTACAGAGCGTGTGAACGCTTGGAAGGTCGTAAGCAATGGAATGGCTTTGGGTCGTCGGACTACTCGGACTCGTGTTCGCTCCCGTCATTTGGGCGATGGTTTCCCGGCTCAGACGGGGTGAAAAGGAAGACGAGGCTTACAACGGATCGAGTTCAGATCCCGCTTTGATGGAGATGGGCCGTCAGTTCCACGGCAAGATGCGCCGGTAGTTACGCCGCGAGTGGGCGTGGCCTGAGGTGCAGGGCGGCGAACCAGGAGATGTGCTCGTTGGCCCAGGCGGGCGCTTCGAGAGGGAGCATGTGACCGATGCCTCGCGCGACGTGCACCTCGGCCGTGGGATTCGCGCGCCGGAAGAATTCGGCGTCGCGCACGGAGAAGACACGGTCGTCGGTGCCCCACAGCACGAGCGTCGGGATGTCACGTAGAGCGTCGACCTTTCCGCGAAGCGTGTAGCCCAGCTGCTCTCCGCCGGGGAAGGGGAGGAGGAACAGCCGGCGCCAGCGCGAGGGCTGGTTCGCCCAGACGATCGCGCGGATGGAGCGCGTCGTCGCGGGAGACCGCGTGTCGCGACGCAGCAGCTGGTCGATGAAGTGGTCGTCGTTGCGCCGCGCCCTGCCGACAAGGAAGCGGCGCAGCATCGCGCCGGTCCCGTGGTCGTACGGACGAAGGAGCGCGCGACCGATGAGCGGGACGCAGTACAGCTTGTAGGCCCAGAGCATCGAGCGGCCAAGGCCGGCGGGCGCGACCAGCACGAGTCCCTCGACCGCCGCCGGTCGACGAAGCGCGATCTGAAGCGCGATGCCTCCGCCGAGCGAGTGCCCAAGGAAGACGGCGCGCTCGACGCCGAGCGTGCCGACGACGTGTAGGACGAGATCCGCTAGCTGAGTGAAGCGCGCGTCTGACTTGCGCAGCGCCGGCGCCAGGCCAAAGCCAGGCAGCTCGATGACATGCGTCGTGTAGCCGAGGCCCCGCAGCGCACGTGCCTGCGGAGCGAGCGCTGACGCGGTCGCGCCCATCCCTGGAAGCAGGACGGCGTGCGGTCCACTCCCCGGACCGCAGCTCTTGATGCGGATCCGGTAGCCCGCATGCTCGACGATCGACTCGCGCACCTCACCACTATGTACCCACGAAGTGGCCGTAAGGAGTCCGGCGGGTGAGGACCTCGGTCATCACCCCGTTGGGGGATTCGGTACAGTCGGGGTGGTCAGCCGCCGCGTCCCAAGAATCGCGAGAGAGGGATCCTCATGGGCGTTTATCGGGCCGAGTACATCTGGATCGACGGCACCAAGCCGACCGCGAAGCTCCGTTCGAAGGGCAAGGTCGTGCCCGAGGGTCAGGAGCCGCCCATCTGGGGCTTCGATGGCTCGAGCACGCAGCAGGCGCCCGGCGCCAACTCGGACTGCGTTCTTCGGCCGGTTTTCGTCTGTCCGGACCCGATCCGCGGCGGCAACAACAAGCTGGTGATGGCCGAGGTGCTCCTCCCCGATATGACGCCGCACGCCACCAACACGCGCGCGGCGTGCGCGGCGATGGCGAAGGCGCATTCGCGCGATGAGGCGTGGTTCGGCATAGAGCAGGAGTACACGTTCTTTGACGGAGCCAAGCCGCTCGGATGGCCGGACAACGGCTTTCCGGCGCCCCAGGGCGGCTACTACTGCGGCGTCGGCGCGGACGAGGTATTCGGCCGCGATGTCGTCGAGGCGCATCTGGACAACTGCATCGCCGCCGGGCTTGCGATCTCCGGAATCAACGCCGAGGTCATGCCGGGCCAGTGGGAGTTTCAGGTCGGACCGCTTCCGGCTCCGCTGATCGCGGACCAGCTGTGGGTCGCGCGCTGGCTCCTGTACCGCACCGGCGAGGACTTCGGCGTCAGCGCGACGCTCTATCCCAAGCCGGTCAAGGGCGACTGGAACGGCGCGGGTGCGCATACGAACTTCTCCACCAGGGAGATGCGCGAGTCACTTGACGCATGCGTCGCGGCGGCCGAGGCCCTGGCCACGCGCCACGACCTGCACATCGCGAACTATGGGTACGGCATCGAGGAGCGGCTCACCGGCCTACACGAGACCTGCTCATACAAGGAGTTCCGATACGGCGTGAGCGATCGCGGCGCGTCAGTGCGGATCCCGTGGCAGGTCGCGAAGGAGAAGAAGGGCTACATCGAAGACCGTCGGCCCAACGCGAACATGGATCCGTATGTCGTCACGCGTCTCATCATCGAGACCGTCGCCGGTGCCGGAGAGGCGAAAAAAGCGTCGCGCGCGAAGCGGCCGGTCGCCCGTGCGGCGAAGCGTTCGAGCTCTCGGCGCAAGAAGGTCGCGAGCTAGCGGCGTTTCACGTCCGCTGCGATCCGTACGGCAGCCCGCAGCCGCTGCAGAAGGCGAGGCCGTCGGTCCGCCGTGGCGCGCCGCAGTTCGCGCATCGCGTCTCTGCGACGACGGGCGCCGGCCGCTCGACGACGGGCGACAGCCGTGACCGGAGGGCACGGCCCACGTCGACCATCCATATCGCCCAGCCGAGCGGAACCAGCACTGCGATCAGGTCAAAGCCGCTGAGGTCGATGAACCGAGAACCGATGATCAGTACCGCGACGAACGTGCTAATGAAGACGAGGGACCAGCGATGCATGCCCGCACGGACGATTTCAACGCTCGCGACGACGAGCCAGAGCGCGCTCGCGCTCGGCGCGGAGCTGACCGCGGTCTCAAGGAGCGCAGATGCGGTTCCAAACATCGGCCCAAAGGAGAAGAGCAGTCCGAACGCGCTCCAGAGAGTCGCGGCGAACAGCGCGGCGGCAACTGCCCACCAGCTCGAGAGCGCGCTCTGCCGCATCGCGAACGTGAGCAGCAGGGGCCCGAGGCCGTAGGCGAAGACGCTCGTGATGACCGCGATGAAGGCCGCGGTACCCGTGGGCTCGGTGATGCCGCCGGCAGCAGCAGCAACGAGGACGCTTACGGCCACGACGAAAGCGGTGACGGAGGCGATGCCGAGCCACCTCAGGGGCGCCGGTGCGCGATAGCCGACGTTGTGCGTCTCAACGCTTCCGGTTGCTGTCACGCGTCAACGCTAGCGGCGGTCGCGGCCGCATGCGCTACGTTGCTCGCGCATGAATTACGAAACCCCCGATTACGTACGCCTTAACCGCGACGTCTGGACCAAGTCGAACGCGCGCTACACCGACGGGCGCGCGGACGAGGCGTGGGCTCAGCCCGAGATCACATGGGGCGTGTGGCGCACGCCCGAGTCTTCTGTGAACGTCCTACCCGACGTGAGCGACAAGGACGTCGTCGAGCTTGGTTGCGGCACCGCATACGTCGGCGCATGGCTCAAGCGGCGCGGCGCGCGGCGTGTTGTGTGCGTCGATATCACGCCGGCGCAGCTCGCCACCGCGCAGCGCCTCAATCGCAAGACTGGCCTCGGCCTTCAGCTGATCGAGGCCAACGCGGAGGTCGTGCCGCTGCGGGACGAAAGCTTTGACCTTGTGGTTTCGGAGTACGGCGCTTCGATCTGGTGCGATCCGAACAAGTGGATACCGGAAGCGGCTCGTTTGCTGCGAAGTGGGGGAGAGCTCGTATTCCTTCGCAACTCGACGCTTTCGATGGTCTGCATGCCGGACACCGGCAAGGTCAACGAGACTCTCCAGCGCTCGCAACTCGGGATGTATCGATTCGATTGGGCCGATGACGACCCGGGCGTCGAGTTCCATCTCGGCGCGGGCGACCTCAGCCGCCTTCTACGGA
>JANMSU010000231.1:0-2803 GCA_031389835.1 Chloroflexota bacterium | reverse complement strand
ACGCGCGCGGCCGGCACGTCGTCGACGTAACCGTTCGATGCGGCGAAGATGATCACGACCTCCTCTACGAGCGAGAGCGGCCGGTACTGCGGCTGCTTCATGATCGCGGTGATCCGCTCACCACGCCGCAGCTGCTGCTGCGTCGCCTTGTCGAGATCGGAGCCGAACTGGGCGAATGCGGCCAGCTCGCGGTACTGGGCGAGATCGGCCTTGAGGCCCTTCACGACGGCCTTCATCGCCTTGGTCTGCGCGTCGCCACCCACGCGGGATACCGAGAGGCCGCTGTTCATGGCGGGGCGGATGCCCTGGTTGAAGAGGTCAGTCTCGAGGTAGATCTGGCCATCGGTGATCGAGATGACGTTCGTTGGAATGTAGGCGGAGATGTCGTTCGCCTGCGTCTCGATGATGGGCAGCGCGGTGAGGGACCCGCCCTTGTGCTCCTTGTTGAGGCGGGCGGCGCGCTCGAGCAGGCGTGAGTGAAGGTAGAAGACGTCGCCGGGATACGCCTCGCGACCGGGCGGGCGTCGCGTCAGGAGCGAGACCTGTCGGTACGCCCAGGCATGCTTCGTCAGGTCGTCGTAGACCACCAGTGCGTCCTGGCCGTTGTCGCGGAAGAACTCGCCCATGGCACAGCCGGCGAACGGCGCGAGGTACTGGATGGGCGCTGGATCGGAAGCCCCAGCGATGACGACGATGGTGTGATCCATCGCGCCGTGCTCCTCGAGCGTCGCCACGATCTTCGCGACCGAGGAGTCCTTCTGCCCGATCGCAACGTAGATGCAGATCAGGTCCTGACCTTTTTGGTTGATGATCGTGTCGATCGCCACCGCTGTCTTGCCGGTCTGACGGTCGCCGATGATCAGCTCGCGCTGCCCACGGCCGATCGGCGTGATCGCGTCGATGACCTTGACGCCGGTCTGCACCGGCGTGTCGACGTTCTGCCGCATCATCACGCCCGGGGCAACGACGTCGACCGGGCGGAACTCCTTGGTATCGATCGGGCCCTTCCCGTCGAGCGGACGCGCGAGCGGGTCAACGACCCGGCCGACGAGCTGTTGGCCGACCCCGGTCTCGACGATCCGGCCGGTGGTGCGGACCTCGCCGCCCTCCTCGATCCCGGTGTAGTCGCCGAGGATGATGGCGCTGACGGTGTCCTCTTCGAGGTTGAACGCGAGGCCGAACACGTCGTTGCCGAAGTCGAGCAACTCCGACGCCATGCACCCCGCGAGTCCGTGGATGCGGGCGATGCCGTCGCCGATCTCCACCACAGTGCCGACGTCGACCGACTCGGACCGTCCTTCGAATTTCTGGATCTGCGCTTTGATGATGTCGGTGATCTCTGACGTCGTCGCCACGATGTTCTCCCTTTAGCTCGCGAGCTCGCGCCCGAGCTCGGACAGCTGTGCTTTGAGCGATGAATCGATGAGCCGGTCGCCGATCTGCACTTTCGCGCCGCCGATCAGCGACTCGTCCACGGCGAAGGTCGCGCGGATCTTCTTGCCGCTCGATCGCTCCAGCCGCCCCACGAAGTCCTCGCGCTCGCTGGTGCTGAGCTCCGTTGCCGTCGTGATCCTGCCTTTGACGATCCCAGCACGTCGCTCGACCAGATCGGCATACGCGAGGGCGATCCGTGGGAACAGCGCGACTTGCTCGCGCTCGAGCAGCAGACCAAGCAGCGAGCGGATCGCCTTCGGTTCGTCCGCGGTGGCGGCGTCGATCGCCGCGCGCCGTGCCCGCACCGGGATGCCGGGATTGCGCAGCGCCCGCAAGGTCTCGACATCGAGCGCCTGACGCAGACGCTCGAACGAGGCCGCGAATTCGTCGACCGCTTTCTCCTTCGTCGCGATCTGAAGGAGCGCCTCGGCGTAGCGCCGCGCGGACGAGCCGGAGAGTGCCATCAGTTGTGTTTCAGCTCGGCGCCCGCCTCGTCAAGCGATCTCTCGATGAGCGCGCGGTGCTGCTCGGCGTTGATCTCCTTACCGAGGATGCGGCTCGCAGCCAGGACGACCATCGACGCGACCTCGGTGCGCAGCTGTGCGAGCGCCTGATCGTGCAGGTGCTGCGCATCCTCGCGCCCCTTCTCGCGGATACGGTCTGCCTCCGTCTTTGCCTGGGCTTTGATGTCCGCGGCGGCACCTTCAGCGGCCTTGGTGGTGCGCTCGGCGATCGCGGCCGCTTCGCGACGGGCCTCGCCCAGTGTCTTCTCGACCTCCTGCTTCAGCTGCTCGCGCTCAAGCCTGGCAGCCTCGGTCAGCTCGAGGCCCTCCCGGATCTTCGCGGCGCGGCTGTCGAGCGTGGCCATGATCGGGCCCCACATGAAGCGGCGCAGCAGATACAGGAGTACGAGGAAGTTGACGATCGAAACAAGCACCCAGAACGGGTGCACGACGAGCGCGGTCGGCGACTCCTCCGCGAAGAATGGAGCGAAGAGCATCGCCTAGAGCGCCTTGCCCTGCAGAAGGAACGCGATGACGAACGAGAAGATGCCGAGCGACTCCGCGAAGACCACGATGATGATCCCGTTGGTGCGGATCGCGTTCGCGGCGTCGGGATTGCGGCCCGTCGCCTCCGCGACCTTGGATGCTGCGATGCCGATGCCAAGTCCGGCCCCAAGGGCCCCGAATCCGATCGCGATGCCGGCGCCAAGCCAAGCCAAGCTCATGGTTTTCCTCCTCGCGAATTAGGCCGCGTGTGCCGCTTCGGTATGGACTGCGTCTGATGCCGCGGGATGGACCTCGTGCTCCTCGCCACCATGCGACTCGAGCGCAAGGATGATGTACAGGAGCACGAGGAACGCGAACAC
>JANMSU010000160.1:0-3509 GCA_031389835.1 Chloroflexota bacterium | reverse complement strand
CCGTCGGCCAGCGCAGCCGGCCGCGTCGGTCGTAGCGGTTCGATCGGGTCGGCGCGGCCGGTCGCTTCGCGCATGAACGTCATCGCAACGTCGGCAATCGGGCTCGCATCGAGCCACGCCCGGATGCGGCTCAAGTGAACGCCCAGCTTTCGATCGCACCTTCGCTGACGTACGTCCATCGCAGGTCTTGGCGATCGACGGCCGAACGATCGAACACGACCGGGCGCAAGCGGATTCGCGCCCGCGCGCGGCGCATCGCCGCCACCGAGCACCAAACGATCCGGCGCCAGCCCATGACCGCGTCCTCTTCACGCAGGAGCCGCAGGCATGCATCGCGTTTGGTTTGCGAACCAAGCAGCCACGGGAGACTGCGTCGCATCAATTCCGCGCTCGCATCGCCCAGCCCGATCCGCGTGAGCTCGACGACGTCGATCGCCCCAAACGTGGCGTCGAGCGGCGCGAGGTCGAGCGCGACGGCGGCTCGCAAGCTGGACTCCGGAGTGGGGATGCCCGACCACGAGGTCCGGATGCCCGCCAATGCCAACTGCTGCGTTGTGTCACCGACGTCACGCTCGCTCTCCAGGTAAGTGACGCCCACCGCGCGCGTCAGTCTGCCGCCGCCCAGCTGCGCGAGACGAGCATCGAATTCTGACGGTCTCATCGCATCGAGCCGCAGAGTCGTCCGCACGATTAATGCGCCGAGCGGAACGCGAGCACGAAGGTGCTGGTCGCGATGCGGTCGGCGAACCGGATCTCGTCCGCCGGCAGGATCGCGATGATTACGCTGCCGATGCGGTCGACCGCGAACGCCGCGTCTTGCGACCGCGGTATGTATGGCTTGCCCGACTCGGTCCTCACGTCGAGCACGAGCGCATCCGCGGCAAGAAGCTCGACACCGCGACCAGGCGGCGCCCGCCCGATGAGCGGCACCGCCAGCACGTCGACACGCGCCCCTGGAGAGATGGCTCCGCCGACGGCGCTCACGGCCACGACCGGGATCGCGATCGCGCGCTCACCAGGCCGAAGCGTGAGTCCGGTATGGAACGTCGCGGCGTCGTCCGCCAACGCGTGAACGAGCAGCGGCTGTCCCTGCCAAAGCGGCGCGGTCGGGACGCGTCCGATGACATCGCCCAGGTTCGATAGCGCGCCGGCAGGGAACGCGTCCGGCGGGACAGACCACAGCTCGAGGTCTTGCGCGGTCAGCGGGCGGATCACTGCCACGTCGCGCGACGCGACCACCATCGCGACGCGCTGTGCCCCGATGAAATACAGGGATCCCGCGGTCAAGCCCGCGACCATTGCGAGAATGAGAAGCGACCGGCGAGCGATCAATCGATCAGCGCGGGGGATCGCACGGTGATCGATATCTGCGCTTCGAGGCGTTCGGTCGGTATGAGTTCGGTGAAGATCTCGAAGCGCAACGACCAAAGCACGCCCGGCGCAGGCATGTCGATCCACTGCGCCGCCAACGGCTCGATGGCTCCCGAGCTTGCGGAGACGCGATCGGGCTGCGCCGATACAAGGCGCCACGAGCGGATCGGCACGGCGACATCGTTGGCGAAGGCCCGCGGCCAAAAGTGGACCAGCCGTCCTCGAAGCACCTCGGCCGAGCCGAGTGTGGCCCCGTCCGGCGCGAGAGCGACTCCCGCGCGTAGCCTCGGAGTAGGCGGGGCGATCGGCGTGCTTGGGCGGAACGACGGCCCCGGCGTGACTGCGCTCCGCACCACGACCGGACCGCCTGCGGGTACCGTCGTCGGTGCTGGCAGCGACGTCGCGGCGCCGACGGATGGCACCGGTGACGGCGACGGACCCGATCCCCTCCGCGACTCGGAATCGTCCTGAAAGAAAACGATGCTCACCGGAATGTAGCCATCCGATGTGAGCACGAAGTTCTCGTAATAGGTGCCGGCCAGCGTTCGACCGTCCGTCAGCGCGCCCCGCCCGTTGAACGAAGACCCGTCGAACGGACTCGACGCTCCCGTGTCGACGACGTCGATGACCCGCGCGTAGGTACCAGGCGACTGATGCACCGTCTCCGTCGAGTAGGTCGTAGTGGCACCAGCGGTCGCGATCACGTCACTGACATAGATGTCGGTCACGTAGTACAGCCCGGCGGGAACGACGAAGGCAGCGAGGTCAGCCGACTCTTCGACTACGGGCGGGACGGAGTGCGTTTCGACTCCGAAGGGATCGCGCGCCTCAGCGGATGCGCCGCATATAAATGTCATTGCGGTGACCAGAGTCGCTGCGCGCACCTTCATCGCGGCGAGCTCGCCGATCGGATCGTGAGTGTCGTCACCCCGGGAAGAAGCAGCGCTGCAAAGCCGGGTGTTCTGACGGGAACCGAGGCGATCAGCCGTACCGTCGGACGGTCGTAGCGCGCGCCCGTACGCGGATCGAAGCTCGGAGCCGTCGGGAAGCTGGCGATGTCCGCCGCTGCGGCGATCTCGTCGGCGGTGGCCGCCAGGGCGAGCGCCGTCGCGGATAGGTTGCGCGCGAAGTATTCGCGCGCGGTATCGGCCGCATCCGGCGCCAGCCGCAGCTTGCCCGTGCGCGCCAACTCGGTCTGGTCCTGATCACCGACCGCGACGATGGTCGCGAGATCCGCGGCTGCGGTTGCCCGATGCGCGACCGCACGTAATGCTCCGAGCTCGAGCACACCGACAAGAACGATGAGCAGGAGCGGCAGCATGACCAACGACGTCACGGCGGCTGAGCCGCCGTCCTCATGGATCATCGATTGACCTCTCCGCGCGCGACCGCCGTCGATCGCACGGTGACGGTCGTCGCGAAAACGAACGGGATCGCTATGCGCTCGTTCGTTCGAAGCGACACGCGCACGGGCTGTCGCCACGCGACGTTTGCAGGTTCGACCTCGATGCTGACTCGGGAGGGCTCGATGCCGACCAGCCGCAGTTGCTCCAGGACATACGAGCGGAGCTCAGGGCGGTCTCCACCGAGTTCGCCGGCATATCGCGCCGCCTGCAAGGTCACACCGTCTTGTGCGAGCCATCGTTGCGTCAGCCAACCGAACTCGAGGATCGCGAAAAGCAATGGGACAAGGATGACCACCATGAGTGTCGTCTCCAACGTGGCCAACCCTTGATCCTCGCTACTCCAGCGCGTCACCGGACGGTCTGCAGCTGGGTCACGAGCGCCTGAAGTCTCGTGGCAAGACCGTTGTTCCATGCAGACACACCGACGACCAGGGTCCCGAGGATCACCGCGGCCCCGATGACGTATTCGATCGTGGCCAAGCCCTGGTTCTCGGTCCAGAAACTGCGTACGGATCGCATGCGAACCTCCTGACTGCGTGTGTCAGGAGACTCGCGTCAGGTCAGCTCGTGTGCGATGACGTCCCGAACCGGTACGGCAGTACTAGCGCCGGCCGAGTGCCTTCTCCGCCTTGCGTGCGTCCTTCACACCGAACGCGACGGTGACGTTGCCGCGGCCCGGTGCGAGCACGTACTCGGAGGCGATGTTCACCTTCGCCTTGGCGAGCCGCGCCG
>JANMSU010000144.1:0-1537 GCA_031389835.1 Chloroflexota bacterium | reverse complement strand
GGTGCCCCGAGACGAAGAGCTCCTCGTACGGGACGTCCTTGACCCCCTTGATCTGGGGCAGGTTCTGGGCGGGCATGATCTCTGTCGTCATCTTCTTACTCCCGTACGCCGATCCAGTGACAGGTGTCACCATCGGCGAGCTTTCCGTTGCCGGCTGCGATGGTCTTCTCGAAGATCTCGGTCGCCATCGGCTGCTCGATCTCGCGGCCGCCAAGGCCCGCGATGAACCCAACGATCACCGGACGCTTGTCCTCTGAATACAGAGCGGATCGGATCTCGTTGTAGAGCACGCCGCCGTAGTACGGCGAGCCGAAGCTGTAGTCGCGGTCGATCACGCCAACAGCCTTGAAACGGCTGAGGCTCTTCTCGACATCCGCCGTCGGGAACGGCCGGAACCACTTGAGCCGGACGAGACCGATCTTGAGGCCGCGTTCCTTGCGCAGGCGCCGGATCGCGACCTTCATCGGAAGGGACAGCGTGCCCTGGCCGATCACGACGAATTCGGCGTCCTCGGTCATGTACTCATCGAGGAAGGGGTTGTCCCCGCCGCGGCCGAAGATCTTCTTGAAGTCGGCATGCGCCTCAATGATCACGCCGAGCGCGTTGCGCATGGCCGCGTCGTTCTGCCGGCGGATCTCCATCAGCCAGTCCTGGTCGACCTGCGGCGCGATGGTGATCGGGTTGTCCGGGTGCAGGAGGCGGTCACCGAGGTCGAACTTGGGCAGGAACTTGTCGACCGCGGCCTGGGTCGGGATCTTCACGATGTGCTGCGAGTGGGTGAGGAAGGCGCCGTCCAAACCGATCGCGATCGGGAGCGACACGCGTTTGTCCTCGCAGACGCGCCAGGCCATGAGCGCGAGGTCCAGCGCTTCCTGTGCCGTCTCCGCCCAGGGGAGGAGCCAGCCGAGGTCGCGCACCGCGAGCGAGTCGTTGTGCTCGGTGCCGAACGCGCCCGGGTCGTCCAGAGCACGGTTACCGCAGATCGCGACGACGGGGAGGCGCAGGCCGGCGGTCACCGCGATCGCCTCGAAGGCGTAGAACCAACCGACGCCCGACGAGCCGACGAACACGCGCGCGCCGACCGCGCAGGCGTGCTTCACGATCTCGAACTGGCTGTGCTCTCCGTCGGCGACGATGTACTCGACGTCCATCTTGCCGTTGGCGATGAGCTTCGCCGCGGCCTGCATCACGCCGTCGTACGGCCGGATCGGGTAGGCCGCCATCACGTCGACGTCCGCGAGGCGGATGGCTTCGGCGATGGCCTCGCAGCCCGTCGCGAGCTGCTCGGTCTCGATCTCATTGGTCTCTTTGGTCCTCGTCTCGACTGCCATTACTCGTCACCTCCCGCCGATGTTGATGGGTTCGCCGCGGGGTCCGCTCCTGGATTCGTTGCCGCGTTCGCGGCGGGGTTCGCGTTCGGTGGGACGCTGCCCGCCGCACCCTTCTTGGGGTCGGCGGAAACGCCGCTCATCTCCTCGAACCAGGCGTTGTACTTGGGCCGGTCCTGCTTCCACAGCTCCCACTTGTCCTTGTTGTC
>JANMSU010000105.1:0-9444 GCA_031389835.1 Chloroflexota bacterium | reverse complement strand
GTGGCCACACGTGTATTGCTCGTCGACGACCACGAGCTGGTGCGACAGGGCGTCGCAGCGATGCTCCTCAACGCCGACGGCATCGAGGTCGTGGGCGAGGCGCGCACCGGCCGCGAAGCGATCGAGGCCACCCGCCGCGATTTACCCGACGTCGTCCTCATGGACGTGCGCATGCCCGACATGGACGGCCTCGAGGCGACCAAGAAGATCAAAGAGGAGCGCCCCCGCACCGCGGTGATCATGGTCACGATGCACGACAACCCGGCCTACCTCCGCGACGCGGTGCGCGCCGGGGCCGCCGGCTACCTGTTGAAGGATGTCTCCAAGGAGGAGCTCGTCGACGCGATCCGCCAGGTCTCGACCGGCGGAGCGTTCATCGAGTCCAAGCTGCTCCGAGGGATGCTCAGCGAGATGAAGCCCGCGGGTCCGGTGCCATCGGCGGCGAAGAATCTCACCAAGCGCGAGCGCGAGATCCTGGGACTCGTCGCCGAAGGACTCTCCAACCGCGAGATCGCGGACAAGCTCGTTCTCTCGCCCGAGACCGTGAAGAGCCACGTGGCCGCCATTCTCGAGAAGCTGAATGTGTCGGACCGCACGCAGGCCGCGATCTACGCCGTGCGCAACGGTCTGGTGGACGCCACCCAGCTCTAGCCGGCGCGCCGCCGCAGCGCGACGAACGTCGCGACAACCGCAGCCTGTGTCGCCAGCGCGACGAACAGGACGATGCGCGCCATCGCGAGCGGGTCGGTCGCGGTGGTGAGCAGCAGCACCACCTCGGCGACGACAGCGACGGCAAGGAGCAGACCGACACGCATCTCGCCGCGCCCGATGAAGTACGCGATCCACAGGCTCAGCAGCGCGTTGGCGAGCGCGGCGACGCCGTAGGTGCCTACGATCATCACTGTCTCCGGGTACTGCGAGCCAACGACGATCGGCACGATGAGCTCGGGCAGCGCGATGTACGCGCCGGCCACCAGGCCACTGGTCACTAACACGAACCCGAGTGCGAGAAAGAGCGCGCGGTCCGTGTCCTCCCCAAGCGCGTGGGCTCGGGCGGTGCGTTCGAGTAGGAGGAAGCCAATCGCGATCGGCGCGAAGAGGACGATCTTGCCCATGGTGATCGCGCCGGCGTAGGCTCCGGCGTCCTCGGGCCGCAACAGCGAGCGCGCGAGCACGGCGTCGATGTTCGTGAGCGCCGCATACGCGAGCAGCACGACCGCAGAGAGAGCGAAGAAGCGCGTTTCGGTCACACCGAGCTCGTGCTCCACGGTGTTGCTTCGCGCGGCACGGAAGAGCGGAAACAGCGGGATGGCCAGCACGAGCAGGCTGATTGCGATCGCTGCGGTCGCGCCGGTGAACGCTCCGTCGACGCCGAAACCCAGGACGACGAGTGCGACACCCACCGCGAGGCGGCTGCCCGACTGAGCGATGAGTGCGCTCCCCATCCATACGAAACGCGCGAGGCCTTGCAAAAGGCCCAGACCGAAGGTGAAGACGAGCGCGAGGAACAGCGTGAGGCCGAGCAGCGCCACGGACAGCGGCGGCAGCGCGAGCGCCCCCGCGATCGCGCCCGAGAGCACCAGGACGGCGAGCCCCAGCGCCGCTCCTCCGCCGCCGACGCGCACCGCCCAGCGGCGCACGAACGCGTGGAGCGCGGCTTCCTCGTGGCGCGCGCGGTACTGCGCCGTGAGCTTGGCGGTCGCGGACTGGATGACCTGACTCGAGATCGACTCGAGGACCAGGATGCCGAACAGCGCGGTGAGGACCGCGTATTCCTCGGGTCGCAGGAGGCGCGCCATCACGACCTGATACCCGTACGCGAGGACGTTCGCGAACATCGTCGCGACGAAGAGATACAGCCCACCGGAGTGTTGACGCGCGCGTGCGAGCACCCGCGAAGGGTACCGAGTGTCGGTGTCCTAGGCCCGGACCGGCTCCTTGAGCGGTGCCACCAGCATGAAGTTCTCGACCAGCTCATCGGTTTCGGGTGAGATGTAGTTCTCGATGTCACCGTTGTCGGCGTCGCGCGCGATCACGGGATCGATGGGCAGCTTTCCCATCAGCGGCGCGTTAGACGAAATGACGAGCTTGAGGCCCTGCGACGGACCGAACACCTCGAGATGCTGACCGTCGGGAAGCGTCACGTAGGCCATATTCTCGACGACGCCGATGATCTCGCCACCGAGCTGCTTCACGAGCTTCACGGCCTTCATGACGATCATTGTCGCGAGAGCCTGCGGCGTGGTCACGAGCACGACACCGTCGACCGGCAGCGCCTGCATCACGGTGAGGGGCGCGTCGCTCGTTCCCGGTGGGAGATCGACGATGAGGTAGTCGAGCTCGCCCCACTGGACATCGCTGAAGAATTGTCGGATCGCGCCCGAGACCATCGGGCCGCGCCAGATGACCGCCTCCTCCTCGCTCGGGAGGATGAGGTTCATCGACATGATCGGGATGCCGCCACGCGACTTCGGCGGTACGAGCGTCTTGCCGTCCGCGGACATCGGCTTCTCGCGCACGCCGAACATGCGCGGGATCGAAGGACCGGTGATGTCGCCGTCGAGCACGCCGACGCTGAAGCCGCGTCTTTTCAGTCCGACCGCGAGCAGGCCCGCGACGAGCGACTTCCCCACGCCGCCCTTGCCGGACATGACCGCGATGACGTGCTTGATGCCCTTCTGCTCCGCCATTCCGCGCGGCACGCCCTTCGCGGCCAGCGTCGGCGCGGGCGGCGCTCCCTCGGGCAGCTTGCCGGTGTCGGCGAACACGTTGAGCTCACCGATGAGGTCGTCGAGCTTCACGCGGCCAGCGCCGTGACCGGCGGCCGCCTGCGCGATCGTCTCGCTCTTGCTGATCGCGCACGATGCGCAGCCAAGCGTGTACCGGCCGAAGATCTTGTCGGACCCCGGCCAGCGTTCGACGACCGAGGCGATGGTCATGTCAGGGGTGATCTGCATTGCCAGAGTGGGGCTCCTTCCGTTCTAGGACGCGGGCTGCTCGGCCTCCTCGATGAGCATCACCGGGATGCCATCGCGGACGGGGTATCGACGGCGACAACGCCCGCAGGCGAGGCGGTCGCCCTCTTCGCTCAGCGGGCCGTGGTCCGCTGGGCAGACGAGGATCTCGAGCAGCTGCTTATCGATGGGCACGCACTCGATGTTAGTCGTTCATATGAAGTGTCGCGGTCGCTCGGATGGTGCGCGTGTTCTGGCCGTCCTTCGACTCGAATTCGAGTAACAGCACATAAGCATCCGCCGGGACTCGCACGCCGAACTGATCCTGGCCGTCCCACGTCACGAACGTCGTCGCGCGCCGGTCCTCGGTCGCCGTCGCGGCGCTCGTGTCGAGACGGCGGACCAGGACCTCGGCGCTGATCCCGCTTGCCATCACCCGTGCCTCGATCGGGCCAGTGATAGTGCCGCGAGCCGCGATGATCGCGACGTCGACACGGGCGGGTGCGCCAAGCACATAACGCGGTCGGATGACGACCTCGACGCGCCCATTCGGCAGCACCGTCGGGACGACGATGATCGCCGGCGTGGGGTTGCGCTGGATCGCGCCGGGCTGCGCCGCGCACGCTGCGAACATGAGGACGGCCGCCAGCGAGCTAACCGGCCGCCACACGGCTCCGCGCGACCGAACGGACGGTCCACACCACAGCGAACAACGACGTCGCCACAAGCACGATGGTGCCACCCGACGCCGCATTCACGTAGTAGCTGAGCCAGATGCCGGCGATGGCGGAACAGACCGCGACCAGCAGCGCGACGATGACGAGGGTCCGAATGTCCTGCGCGACGAGGCGCGCGGTCGCAGCCGGCGTGACGAGCATCGCCACGACGAGGACCACGCCGACGATCTGGACCGACACCGCGATTGCGAGACCGATGAGCCCCAGAAGCAGCGTGTCGTAGCGGAGCGTATTGAGCCCGGCCGCCGCTGCGCCGATCGGGTCGAAGCTCACGAACACGAGCTGACGCCAGATGATCCAGAGAGCGAGCAGAACGACCGCGGCGGTAACGGCACCCACGGCGAGCTGATCCGCGGTGACACCGAGAACGTCGCCGAAGAGGATCCCCAGAAGGTCGCCGGTATAGCTTCGGATGCTGCTGAAGAGGACGATGCCGAGCGCAAACATTCCCGAAAAGACCACGCCGATCGCGGTGTCTTCCTTCAACCCCGACCGACGAGCGACGGCGCCGATCGCGAGCGCCGACAGGACCGCGGCAACGGACCCGCCGATGACGACGTTGACCTTCAGCATGAACGCGATGACGACACCGGGGAAGGCAGCATGCGCGATCGCGTCGCCGAGGAACGCGAGGCCCCGGAGAACGACGAACACGCCGACGCTCGCGCACACCAACGCGACGAGGACAGCGGCTGCGAGTGCTCGCTGCACGAACGCGTACTGAAGCGGCTCGAGGAGATCAGGCATGGTGCTCGTCGGCGACGTGCTGCGGACCGCCCGGCCGGTGCCCGCCGTACGTGCGGCGCAGGATCGCGTCATCGCGCAGGATCGACGCGTCGCCGTCCGCGACGATCCCGCCATTCATACAAAGCACCCGCGGAAAGTGCGCCATGACGCCGGCCAGGTCGTGCGTCGCGACGAGGACGGTCCGGCCATGACTCGCGAGATCCCCAAGGAGTGACATGAGCTGCTCCTCGGTCGCCGGATCGACGCCAGTCGCGGGCTCGTCGAGCAGGAGCAGCTCGGGATCGGCTGCCAGGGTGCGTGCGAGAAGGACGCGCTGCCGCTGCCCGCCGGAGAGCTCTTCGATCGGTCGTCTTGCGAGGTCGCCGATCTGCACCCGACCCATGGCTGTCGTCACGGCCGACCGATCCGCGGTCGAAGGGCCGCGGCCCGGGGTGGCGTGCGCGACGCGACCCATCAGCACGACGTCCTCGACGCGCAGCGGGTAGTCCCAATGCACCTGCTCGGCCTGCGGCAGGTACGCCAAGTGGCTTGCGCTGGTGCCGGGCGCCGACCCGAACACGCGGACGCTGCCCGCATAGGGTCGTAGTAATCCGACAATGGCCTTCAGCAGAGTCGACTTCCCTGCCCCGTTCGCGCCGACGAGCGCGATGAGCTCGCCTCGACGGACGGTGAGATCGACGTCGTCGATCACGGTTCGTCCGTCGTACCCGGCGCGGAGGCCGCGCAGCTCGATGACCGGGGGCTCGCTCACGGGCAGCGACGATACGCGAGCGAGGGCGTTCGCTATTTCAGCGCCGCGACGACCTTGTCGACAGCGACACGCATGAGACCGAGGAAGGTGTCCGCGGGCTTCTCGAGCAGGCTGTCCGTCGGCAGGTCAGTGACCACCTTCGCGCCGGTCTCCTTCGCGATCGTCTCCGCCAATTGCGGTGACGCGCCCGCCTCCGAGAAGATCGCCGGGACCTGCGCGGCCCGGACCTTGTCGATCAGATCGGCGAGCTCGCCCGCCGACGGCATCTTGTCCGGCTCTGGCTGCGCGAAGCCGACGATCTCAAGGCCGAACGCCGAGGCGAAGTACGGAAAGGCGTCGTGCGAGGTCACTAGCTTCCGGCGATCCGCCGGGATCGTGGCGACCTTCGCCTTGAGCTCGGCCTCGAGAGCGACCAGCTGGTCGGAGTACGCCTTCGCGTTCGTGGTGTAGGCGTCCTTGCCAGCCGGGTCCAGTGCGATGAGCGCATCCCGGATCCTCTCCACATACCTCCGCGCGAGAGCCGGGTCGAACCACATGTGTGGGTTCTCCTCGATATCGGGCAGACCCTCGGTGACGACCACGACAGGAGTCCCCGCCCTCGCGTTGCTGAGCAGCGGCTCGATCCACTTATCGAGGTCGAGTCCGTTGGTGACGAGCAGCTTCGCCACCGACAGGCGCTTCGCGTCGTCGGGACGCGGCTCGTATTCCTCAACGTGGCCGCCCGCTGGCACGATCGAGCCGACAGTCATCCGGCTACCTGCGACCTGCTTCGTCATGTCCGCGAGGATCGTCGTGGTCGTGAGCACCTGCGGGCTGCCGACCCCGACCAGGTCGCACGCCGCGAGCGGCGCGACCGCGAGCAGCAACACGACCGCAAAGACCAGCTTGCGCAACGGCGTTCCCCCAGTTACGAGAATGGGTCTCAACAGATTAATGAGAATCATACTCGAAACTGCTGCCGCACGCAGGTATGCTGTGCACATGGTCAAACTGGTGACCCGGGCGGCGCTCGCGAAGCGCATCACCTCGCGCGGCCGGCGACTCACGAAGCAGCGCGTCATTGTCGCGCAGGCGCTCACCGCCGAGCGCCAGGCCGTGTCGGCGCAGGAGCTTTACGAGCGGCTGCACCGCGGCCACCCACGCCTCGGCCTAGCGACCGTCTACCGCGCGCTCGAGGCGCAGGTCGAAGCCGGGATGGCCACACGGCTCGAGCGACCGGGTCACATCTCCGCCTACGTGGCCTGCGTTCCCGAACATCACCATCATTTGGTGTGCACCAGCTGCCAGCGCGTTGATGACGTGGACGAGACGATCCTCCGCCCCGTCCTGCGCGGCATCCGGGAACGCCACGACTTCCAGGTCGACCACGAGCGTCTCGATTTCTACGGACTTTGCGCGCGCTGCCGCCGGGAGCGAGCCGCTCTCTAGGCTGTCCGGCGCTGGACGAAGAGAACCGCGATCGCGGTCGTGATCGGCACGCACAGCACGAGCCCGATGCTCGCCGCGAGCACGGCCAGGACCGACTCCACGATCTCTTCGCTGTTGAGCGCGACGGAGAGCGGCTGGAAGCCGAGCGAGAGCAGGAGCACGAGCGGTAGGGCGCCGCCGAAATACGCGAGTGCGAGGGTGTTGACCAGTGACCCGATGTGGTCGTGCCCGACGTTGAGCGCGGAGCGATAGAGCTCCGCGGGTCCGAGCTCTGGATCTATCGCGGCAAGCTCCATGGTCGCCGAGGCTTGGCCGACGCACATGTCCACAAGAGCGCCGAGCGAGCCAACGATCACCCCGGCCAGGACGAGCCGCGGCATGTTGATCCGGCCGTCGGTCCCGACGGCGAGGAAGATCTGTTCTTCCGAGCCGAGACCGGTAAGCCGCAGCGTCGCGAGGCCGATGACCGCTACCACGCAGATCACCACCAGTCCGGCGAGCGTGCCGGCGAGCGCAGCGAGACTCTTCCGGTTCGCCCCATGAACGACGAACACCGACACGGTCACCACGCCCACCGCACCCACGAGGGTCGCGATGAGGGGATCGCCGCCACGCTGCAGCGCGGGAACGATCGCGAGCAGGAACACCGCGATGCTGGCCGCAAGCCCGGCGAGCGCGGCGAGGCCCTTCAGGCGCGCGACGGCAAGAAGCGCGACAAAGAGTCCGACCGCGAGCGGCGCGAGCGCGGGTAGACGGACGATCTCTTCGACGGCGTAGCGGCGGGCGCCGCCTTCGCGGCTCTCGCTCACGAGCACGCGGTCGCCGGCATTGACGAAGCCGTTCGGATCGAGCGCGCGTCGGCCGCCCCACTCAACGGTGACGATCTCTCCGCGGTAGAGGCCACTGTCGAGCTGCAGTTCAAGGCGCTGGAACGGCTGGCGCATGCCGGTAGCCGCAGGATTTCGGTCACCCGTCTCGATCACGCGAACGACGTGCGCATCGAGGACGTCCACGCCCTGCCCTCGGTTCCAGTCCCCGCACCCCGTCAGGACGAGCGCCGCGAACGCCGCCACGAGGCAGAATCGCAGCGCCACGGGCACAGGCGTCACTTGGACCGAACGATATCGGTTCGATCCCTCGCGTTTAGTCACACATGACAGAGAATGGGTGGTGCGCATGCGAACCAATGTCTACGTGGCCGCCCTCGTGGCTTTGACCCTCGTCAGCTGTGGCGGTTTGACCGCGGGCACACCGCAGGCATCGTCCCTTCCCGCCGGAACGTACCGTGGGGTCGGCACGGGCGCGGGCCTCGAGTCACTGACCGCCCTTGCGACGCGCTTCCAGGCCAAACACACCGGGGTCACATTCAAGCTGGAGGACGTCGGCGCCGACACGAGCATCGCACTCGTCGCGAGCGGGGACGCCGACTTCGGCTTCCTGAGCCGCGACCTCAAACCTGAAGAGAAGACACGCGTCCAGTCGATCCCGTACGCCGGAACCGGAACTGGCCTCGCCGTCAACACCTTGAATGCGATCGGTGCGCTGACCAAGGAGCAGGTGCGCAAGATCTACACGGGCGAGCTCACCGACTGGTCGCAGGTGGGTGGCCAGCCCGGCGACATCCGCCCGCTCATACGCGAAAGCAGCAGCTCGACCCGCGCGAGCTTCGAGGCGTACTTCTTCAACGGCAAGCCCACATACGGCAAGAACGTCATCGAGGTGGTCGAGTCGGGCCCGACCTATCAGGCCGTCCGCGACTTCAAGGGCGCGATCGCGATCATCACCATCCAGAAGACGACGACCGAAGATCCGAACCTGCGGCTCGTCGCACTTGACGGCATCGCCGCGACGACGCGTAACGTGAACAGCGGCGCGTACCCGGTGCGGCGGCCGATCATCCTCACCCTTCATCCCGATGCGACCAAGATGAAGCCCGCGGTCGCGGCACTCTTCGAGTTCATCAAGACCCCCGAGGGTCAGGAGATCCTGGCCGGCTTCTAACCCTCGCCGCCGAAGATAAGCTGCTGCAGATCGGGAAGCGCCGTCCCGAGACCGAGGATGAAGAGCACGCCGATCACGAGGCTCGCCACGCCCGCGAATGCTCCGACGATGACGTAGAGCGTCCGCAGTCGTTGTGCGCCGATGAAGCTGCTCGCGCTCACCACCGCGACGAGCGTGTTCGCAAGGAGCAGTCCCACGACGAAGGCGAGGAGGATGACGATCCCCGTCGTCCCGGTCGCACCGGCGATACCAGCGAGGAGCAGCGCCTGCGTGCCCGTCTCCGCACCGATGCCGTGGATCATCCCGACCCCGAAAGCGGTACGCGCGCCGTACTGCGTCGAGTGCGCGGACGGCCGGTGCTCGTGTCCGTGGATGCGCGCCTGGAGCGCCCCCCAGGCGTTGTGTGCGAGGTCGAGGACGAGCATCCAACGGCTGCGCAGGCGAAACTCGCCCTTGCCACGTAGGTACTGCACGACCGAGTAGATGACCCACGCACCGAGCAACACCAGCGTGACGCCGACGACTTTCTCGAGGATCGGATCGACCCAATCCGGCAGGACGGCGCCGAGCGTGAGCGCGAGCACTCCGAGGACGATCACGACGGACGCATGCCCCAAGGCGTAAAGCGACGCGAGCCCGATCGCGTGCCGCTGCTCGTGCGCGAAGCGCGACTCGCCAAAAGCGTGCATCGGATCTGGTCCGCTTGGTTCGTGCTGGTGCTCGTGTGCGCGCAGCTCGGCGTCGTGGCCGTGCGGTGTGACAGGCGATGCCGCCGGCACATCGACCTCAGCGTGGCCAGAGCTCGTCGTGCTCGTGATGTCCGTGA
>JANMSU010000098.1:0-6350 GCA_031389835.1 Chloroflexota bacterium | reverse complement strand
TCGTGTTCGGACTCATCAATGCGACCCTTCGTGCGTTCGTGATCGGTGTGGTGGTCGGAGCGCTCATCGCGCCGCGTCCCGGAACCGAGACGCGTCGCATGCTGAACGAGCGATTCTCTACGCTGATCAACCAGCTGCTCGAGATCGCCGCACTGCCTCCCATCGAGCCGACCCAAGCCGCGACGAACGGCCACACTGAGCGAACCGCGACGAAGCGCACTCGTGCGGCCGAAGGACCAGGTGCCCGCGCGACGACCTAAGACCACCGTCGGCGTCATCCGACTGAGCGAAGCGACGGGCTCGTCGCCCCGCGGGTGGGAAGACGCCGTGACCGCGGCGGTCAAGGCGAGCGATGTGAAGTCCCCCATCGGCGTCGAAGTTTCGCGCCTCTGGGCCGAGTGGGACCGCGGCAAGATGAGCCGCTTCCACGCGACCGTGAAGGTCGCCTACAAGCAGGCACTCAAAGCGCCCTCCCGCTCGAAGACCTGACCCCAGCGTCGTGGGGCGCCGCGTGCCATCTGTCTCGCTTCTTGACACGCCAGACCGCGCGCCGAAGAATCCCGTTCCGTGGCAGAGCCCGAGATCCGTGATGTGCTGACTCGCGTTCTCATCGCCAACGACGGTGAGGTCTTGTCACGTCTGCGCCTCTCCGCGGCCGAGGCGGCGCGCGTCTGCAACGTGACGCCGCGCCAGCTGATCTACTGGACGAAGAAGGGCCTTGTGAAACCGTCCGCCGACGGCGAGCACGACTACGACGTCTACGCGATGGAGAGGGTCATCCGGATCCGTCAGGCGCTGGCCAAGGGTTACTCGCTCGAGAAGGCGGCGCAGCTGGTGCAGCGCGATCTCGCCTCGCTTCAGACCGACGCGAAGCGTCTCGACGATCTTCCGCCCGAGGACCTCGAGGGCGAGCTTCGTCGAAGGCTTGAGCGTCTCGAGGAGCGGGTCGTACTCCTGCGCCGCAACCTACCAACTTCGCTGTCGGTCGCACGGCTGCGGCGCGCCGTCGCGGAGCTCGCGCGACTCGAAACGATGGGGGAGCTTCGCGAGGGAGCGAACGGCGATGGAGCGAAGTCGCTGGTGATGCGGCTCGGTCGCGCGGTGGATGAGCTCGAGATCCTGCTGCGTGAGGTCCAGGCGCCCGCCTGACCCGCCGCCCTAGGCTTCGCGGAGTGCCGGACCCGCGCGCTCTGATCGCGAACGCAGCCGGACGGCTTGCGCGCTTTGCACTTCAGCTCAGTGGGCGCGGCGGCACGGCGCTGCCCGGACTCATCGCGCTGACGATCGATCCGGACTACATCGCCGCGGCCGCCGGTGAGCTCGCGCACGGAGTCGTGCTCGTGTCGGGCACGAACGGCAAGACGACGACGGCGCGGATGCTCTCCGACATCGTGCGGGCGTCGGGGTGGGCGCCGATCCACAACCGCTCGGGTTCGAATCTCGAGCGCGGGATCGCCGGCGCGCTGCTCGCTGCCAGCAACTGGAAAGCCGGGCCGCGTGGCGACGTCGGAATGTTCGAGGTCGATGAGGCCTCACTGCCGCGCGTGCTGGGAGCCATCAGTCCGCGCGTCGTCCTTGTCACGAATCTTTTTCGCGATCAGATGGATCGGTACTTCGAGCTCGATCAGCTTGCGCGCCGCATCGGCGACGCTATCGAGAAGGTCGATCCGCGAGTGACACTCGTGCTCAACGCCGACGATCCGATCGTCGCGTGGCTCGGTCAGCGGCACCGTGGGCCGGTCGTCTACTTCGGTGTGGACGATCCGGCGGTCGGTGGCCGGGTTCCGCAGGCGATCAGCGACGCGACGCGCTGCCCGCGGTGCCGCGAGGCCCTGCAGTACGAACGAGTCGTTCTGGCCCACGAAGGGGACTGGTCGTGTCCTTCCTGCGGACTCGCGCGCCCCCAGCGCGATGTTTCCGCGACACGTGTCGCGCTGACGCCGGTGTCGAGTGAGATCGAGATACGCACGACGGTCCCGAGCGCGCTCGAGACCGTACGCGTCCCGATCGCCGGCCTGTATAACGCGTACAACGCGCTCGCCGCGCTCGCGGTCGCGCGCGCGCTCGTCATCGCGCTCCCCACAGCGGCGCTCGCGATCGCCAGCTTCCGACCCGCGTTCGGGAGGCTCGAGGAGGTCTCGGTCGACGGGCGCGAGCTGCGCCTGATCCTGGTGAAGAACCCCGCCGGCTTCAACGCGGCGATCGGCGCGTTACTGGAGTCGGGTCGGCGTCCGCGTCTTCTCGCGGCCCTGAACGACCGTGATGCCGACAGCCGCGACGTCTCCTGGATCTGGGACGCGGACTTCGAGGTGCTCGCGCCGGCCATCGAGCACGCTGTTGTGACCGGCATCCGTTCACGCGATCTCGCGAACCGCCTCAAGTACGCGGGGGTCGCGCGGGAACGGATCGAGGTCGTCGACCAATGGGGAAGCGCTATCGACCGCGCGATGGGCGCCGCGCCGCAGGGCGGGGAAGTCGTCGTTCTCGCGACCTATACGGCGATGCTCGCGCTGCGCGGCGAGCTAGCGCGACGTGGCCACGTCGCGAACTTCTGGGAAGATTGAGTGGTGGATCTTCGGATCGCGCACCTCTACCCGGACCTCATGAGCATCTACGGCGACCGCGGGAACGTGCTCGCGCTGACGCAGCGCGCGCGTTGGCGCGACATCGCCGTCGAGGTGCGCACGTTCACGGCTGGCCAGGACTTTGAGGCCGACTGGCCAGACTTCTGGTTCTTCGGCGGCGGGCAGGACCAAGGTCAGGACATCGTCGGCGCGGATCTCGCGGGACCGAACGGCGCAGCGCTGAAACGGTCGCTCGCGAACGGCGCCGCGGCGTTGACGATCTGCGGTGGCTATCAGCTGCTCGGACATGAGTACATCCCGGAGAACGCGCCGGCGATCCCGGGGCTTGGCGTCCTCGACGTTCGCACGCGCGCCGGAACGGTGCGATTCGTGGGCAACCTCGTGGCCGAAACGCCGGACGGCATGCTCGTCGGTTTCGAGAACCACAGCGGCCGCACCTACCTTGGATCGAAGGCGAAGCCGCTGGGGACCGTCGTGATCGGGCATGGGAACAACGGCGAAGACAAGACCGAGGGCGCGGTCCAGGGGCATATCGTCGGTACGTACAGCCACGGGTCGTGTCTTCCGAAGAATCCCTGGCTCGCTGATCGTCTGCTCGCATGGGCGCTCGAGCGGCGTCATGGACCGCAGAAGCTCGTGCCGCTCGACGACCGCGAGGAGAAAGCTGCGAGCGAGCAGGCCGCGGAGGTCGCGAAGGCCCGGGCCTGACCGCTGCCTAGGGTCGCGTAGCCATGATCCTTAGCGTCGTCGTTCCCAGGTGCCCCTGTCCGTCGGTCGCCGTCACCGTGTAAGGACCGGGCTCGCGGTCCGGGATCCAGAAACCCGAGTCGAACGTGCCGTCGGCGTTCGCGGTGGTGCCCCAAACCGCGCGTCCGCCGATCGTGATGCGGATCTTCGCGGACGGTCCATAACCGGCGCCGCTCGCCTGGACCGCGGTGCCGATCGGGGCACCACCGACCGCATCCGAGATCGTCTCAAGTGTCAGGGAGCTTGCGCCGCCGAACGTGAGGACGATCTGCGCTCGCGGGCTCTTGCCGTACACGTATGTCTTCGACGCGACGTGCGGGCACGCCTGTCGCTCCAGCGCGACGTTGAAGATTATCTGGCGAGCGGTCTCGTTCACGACGGAGATGTTGCGGACCGTGCGTCCGCCGGGCTCGATCGTCCTCTGACCGGTGTAGCTCGACGTTCCGTCGGGGTTCAGGGACGAGGTGCCGTTCACGCGCAATCGGTAGGAGCGCGGCGCGTTCGCGCCTTCGAGCAGCTCGAGCGCAAACGCGGGCACTCCGAAGTCATTCGACGCGGCGCTCGCGCCGAACGTGAGGACGATCTGCGTGTCGGTCGCCTCGACGAAACGCAGCTGTGTCTCGACGCCGGCGGCACCACCACTCGCGGCGTCGCACGAGACCGGCAGCGTGCTTGTGCCGGCCGGCGCGCAGGCGGTCAGAAGTAACAGCGCGAGAGCGAAGACTGAAGGAACCTTCACAAGACCTCAATGTACGAGCGCGGCCTGGTTAGTACCGCCGTACCGGTCGCTGCTCCTCTTCGCCAACGCCGCAGCCGCTGCTGAGATGCGCCGATGCGTACGCGAGCGCTGATCGGCGCGACCTTCTTGGGATGGGCCCTCCTTCCGGCCCTGGCGCTCGTTGCATCGGCGGACGAGGACCCGCCACTCCGCCCAGTGGACGCGGGTCCTCCCCTCCGTCCGCCGCTGACCGTGTTGCGCGCCGTGGACCCGGCGCCGCCGCTGTCCAGGATCTCCGCGGATCCTCCGAAGAAGGAGCTCATCGTCCTGATCGGCGGGCTCGCGTCCAAGGCGGACGACCAGACCTTCGACAAGTTCCGCGAGCGCATCGCAAGAGAGAGCGGCTACCACGTCGTTCGCTTTGGTCAGGATCTCGGTGCGTACGACACGTTCGGCGAGGTCGATGCGAACGCGCAGCGGCTGCGCGACAGCATCCGAGCGGTGTCCACAAGCTACGACGGTGTACATATCGTCACGCACTCGATGGGTGGCGTCGTTGCAGACCGCGCGTTCGCGCTCGGACTCTCGGCCAGCGACGGCGTCACGACCTACGTCGCGTGGGCGGCGCCGCACGACGGCGCGCGTGCCGCGCAGGCGCTGCGGACGACGCTGGCCATCAGCGGACCCGCGCGCGACGACACGCGCGCGTTCACCACGACGCACTTCCGCGACCCCGACAGCGCCGCGGTGCGGGACCTCGCGCGAGCGGACCCCGCCGGCCCCCAACCGGGCGTCGTTCGACTCGACCTCCGGCTCGCGACCGACGCGCTCGTCAGCTCCTCCGACGCCCGCGATCCTGGCGTCGCGTCACGCGTGCTGCTGCCGACGTCTCTCGGCGAGCTCGAAGGTCACGGCGGCATCTTGAATAGCGAGCAGGCCTTCGACCTCACCCTGGCGACGATCAGGTCGAGGGCTGTGCCGCCGGATCAGCGTGGCCGTCTGCTTCGCGCGGCGTCCGAGACGGTCGCGCAGAAGATCGACGGTTACGCCCAGATCGTGCTCGGCGGAGTTTGCGGCGTCGTGCTCATCGGCGGTATTGGTGGTCTCGTCCGTCGCACGATGCGACGCACGTTGCCGTGGCCGCCACTCAGCGAATGACCAGCGACCGTGGACAAGCGATCGTGGAGTTCGCGCTGGTCCTCCCCGCCCTTCTCGTGGTCGTTCTCGCGGTGGTGCTCGTCGCGGAGCTAGGCGTCGCGCGGCTCGCGCTGCAGCACGCCACGGCCGAGGCCGCGCGCGCCGGCGCGCTCACCAACGACGACGAGCAGATCCGCGGAACGCTCGCCGCGACGGTCGCTCCGCTTGCACCTGACCGCGTGACGAGCGCGATCGCTCCATCGGAGGCGGAGCCACCGCGCAACGGCGACCCGCGCGGGTCGCTGGTCACGGTACGCGCGAGCTACGCGCTGCCGGTCCCGCTCGGGTTTCTTGGACTTCCGCGCTTCGTCGTGACGGCGAGCGCGACGCGCCGTATCGAGTGGACGCCGTGAAGGGTGAACGGGGCCAGGCGCTGCTGATCGCGGCGCTCCTCATCGGGATCGGCGCACTCGCGATCGTTGGCCTGCGCCTGGCGCAAGAGCGCGTGCTCGCCGGTGCGCAGACGCGAAGCGCTGGCGAAGCCGCGGTCGAAGCCGCAGCCGCGGTCGTCGCGGACGCCTACATCGCGCGGCTGGACTCGCTGCGCGTTCACGCATTCGATGTTCCGCGTCCGACGATGGATGTTGCAGACGTACTTGCGCACCCGGCGACGCTCGAGGCCGCGCGCGCCGCCGCGTCTGAGGCCGCGGTCCGCAACGGCGGCGTGTTCGACGGCGCGGTCGAGGCACGCTGCGTCGGCACGGCGATCGAGATCGAGCTGAGTCATGCCGGCCGCCTGCATCGCGCATCGCTTCCGGTGGGCGCATGCTCCCGACATTGACCGCGTCGCGCCGCCGGCCGCCCCTGCGTCGGATCGCGCTCGGTGCGGCGTCGGCGCTTCTGGCCCTGGGCGCCCTTGGGTTGGAGATGAGCGGGGCCCAAGCGCCATCGCCGCCCGCGTCACTGGCGGAGTCGCTGGCGCCTTCCACCTGGGCAATGAGCCTCCCCGCGGCTTGGCTCGCCGCGCCCGTGCCGCGAGTCAGCGCCGGCGATCTGATCGACGTTCTCGCCGTGCGCCAGGGTGAGCGCGCGTATGCGGTGCCCGTCGCGTACGCCGCCCGCGTCGTGACGGTCGACGAGCGCGGTCTGGTGCTCGAGCTCGA
>JANMSU010000096.1:0-4729 GCA_031389835.1 Chloroflexota bacterium | reverse complement strand
CGCGCGGCGGCGCCGCCGAGATCGGGCAGCAGACCGGGATCGATCCCGACGAGACGGCCGGCGACGCGCTCCGCGGTCTCCTTCGCTCGCGGCAGCGGACTGGAGATCACCAGTGCGTATTTCGGCGCGTCCTTCGCGAGGCGCTCGCACATCGCGCGACCGGCGATGGACAGCGCGCTCTGGTTGTCCTGCAGGTTCATGCGCTCGGCGTGGCGGCGGATGTCGAGGATCGGCACGCCACTGAGGCTAAACCGCGGCGACGGCTGGCCGAGCGACGCCTCGCCTGACTGGTAAGGGACTTGCTACGCTTCGGTCCGATGCGGGTCCTGATCACGGGTGTCACCGGCTTCGCCGGCAGCCACCTGGCGGAATACATCCTCGCCAACCACCCAGACGTCTCGATCTACGCGACGTATCGGTGGCGTTCGCGCACCGAAAATCTCGAGACGCTCACCGCCCAGAACAAGGTCGAGATGATCGAGGGCCGGTACCCGACCGGCGGGACGCTGCGCGACGACGGGCGCAAGGGCCGCGTGACGCTCCTGCACTGCGAGCTCACCGATGCCGGTGCCGTCGAGAAGCTCATCGCGTCGGTCCAGCCGCAGCGCGTGTTCCACCTCGCCGCGCAGTCGTACGTGCAGTCGTCGTTCGACGAGCCCGCCGCGACGCTGCGCATCAACATCGAGTCGCAGCTGAATCTCCTGGAGGCGATCCGGCGGCACGACACGCAGATCCGCATGCACATCGCGGGCTCCAGCGAGGAATACGGGCTCGTCCATCCCGACGAGGTCCCGATGAAAGAGACCAATCCGCTACGACCCTTGTCTCCATACGCCGTGAGCAAGGTGGCCCAGGACAAGCTCGCGTACCAGTACTTCAAGTCCTACGGGCTGCATCTGGTCGTCACGCGCGGTTTCAATCACACCGGCCCGCGCCGAGGCACGCATTTCGTCACCAGCACCATGGCTCGCCAGATCGCGTTGATCGAGGCAGGAAAGCATGAGCCGGTGATCTACCACGGCGACCTCACGAGCAAGCGCGACTGGACCGACGTCCGCGACATGGTCCGCGCGTACTGGCTCGCGCTCGAGAAGGGTGAGCCGGGCGAGGTCTACAACGTCGGGATGGGCAAGTGCTGGTCGATCAGAGAGATGCTCGACATTCTCCTATCGCACTCGAAGGTGAAGATCCGCACGCAGGAGGATCCCGCGCGCCTGCGGCCGAGCGACGTGCCGATCCTGTGGGCGGACACGTCGAAGTTCCAGCGCGCGACCGGATGGGAGCCGCAGATCCCGTTCGAGAAGACACTCGTCGATCTACTCGACTACTGGCGTGAGCGCGTGCGTCGAGACACGCAGCGACTCGGGGCGGAGGTCTAGCAGTGCCCGACATTGGTGGAATTTGGACCGGGTTCGTCAACAACCCGCTCGTCCAGCTCGCGCTTCGCGGCGTGGGTCTGTACGTCCTCGCGCTTTATCTCGCGATGGTCTTCTGGACCGTCCGCGACGCGCAGCAACGAACCGAAAATCCGATCCTTCCATACCTCGCCGGCCTGCTTGTCGTCGTGCTCAACATCCTCGGCCTGTTCCTATATCTGATCGTGCGTCCGAAAGAGACGCTCGGTGAGGCGTACGAGCGACAGCTGGCGGAGGAGAGCCTCCTCGCCGAAGCAGAGCAGCGTGTCGTCTGTCCCACGTGCAAGGAACGCGTGCAGGAGGACTTCATCCTCTGCCCGACGTGCCGCACGCGTTTGAAGCGGATGTGCCCCTCATGCGCGAAGCTCATTCGGCCCGAGTGGAACATCTGCCCCTACTGCGCGAAGGACTTCGACGAGCGCGACTGGACCGTGCACGCCGGGGGCAAGGCCGCCGAGTAGCCGTCAACTTCTGCGCCGCACCAGATCACGCCAGAAGTGCCACGACCTTTCGCGCCGAGACGATGTTCTCTTTGCTCTCGAAGAGCGCCAGCGCCTCCCGCAAGTGCGCGGTCGCCTCCGCGTCCTTGCCGTGGAGGCGTAGGACCTCGGCCAGGCTCACGAGGGTGTCAGCGTGCGTGCTGATGTAATCGCTGACCTTGATCTTGTTTAACGCGTCGCGGCAGAGTAGCTCTCCGCGCGCCGGGTCACCGAGCTGCGCGAGGGACTTGCCACGGGCGCTTCGCGAGACGACCTGCGACAGCAGATCATCGGGCCAGGCCAACTCTTCACTCGTCTTCGTAGCCTCGACTGACTCTTCGTAGCGACCAAGGCGGTAGAGGGCTTCTGCTCGGAGCGCAGCGACGGTCGAGCGCGAGCCGGATTCTCCGATTGCCCGCAAAGCCTCCTCACCTATGCGCAGTCCGTTCTCAGCCGACCCTGGATCGCCGCGAAGCAGATCGATCTGAGCCATGGCTTGTGAGCTTGAGGCTATCGACATGGTTAGGCCCAATTCCTGATAGGTCGCGCGTGCCGC
Organism: Chloroflexota bacterium; assembly: GCA_031389835.1. GTDB lineage: Bacteria > Chloroflexota > Limnocylindria > P2-11E > P2-11E > CF-39. The sequence continues at coordinate 2,279 of JANMSU010000096.1, read as the reverse complement.
AGCGAGGCTGGCTCGCGCTCGCTCGAAGTCTCCTTGCATCGCCCAAAGGATCGCCTCCTGTTCGTTCAGCCAACAGCTGACCATGTCACCACCCGCGAATCGCGCCGTCTCCATTTCGGCTCGCAACTCCGTGAAACGGGCGAGAGCACGCGAGACAGGCGTCGGGCCATATGTGATCACCATCGGCAGCCAGGCAATGCTGTCGAACTGCGTCGTCCCGTCGTTCGTGCTTCGGGCACAGGCGATCGACTGCCTGAGCGCGTCCTCACCCTCGGCAGCGTTGCCGATGAAGTAGGTGGCCACCCCGAACAAGTTCCACGCGATGCCCGTTGCCCTCGCGTCGCCTGCTTCCGATGTGACTTCCGTGGCGCGCCTTGCACGCTCGCGGACGCGCGGGAGATCGCCGCTCGAATCGGTGAAGAGGCCGAAGAACAGCTTAAGTAGGACGGCACGCTCCTCCAGCCCGCGGTCGCCGGCTGCGCGGGCGCCGGAGATCGCCTCAACCAGCGCGGCGTTCGCCTCATCGAGCCTAGCGAGCTCGAAATAGCCGCGGGCAAGGTCCGGGAGGAGCGATAGCCGGGCGTGATCGTCTTGTCGTCCGAGGCCGGCGGCGCGAGACAGCAGGTTCACGGCCGCAGGCAAGTCCCCGCGGTCGTACGCGCGTCGTCCGCTTGACTCGAGGTGACCGGCTGCGCGCCGCGCTAGATCCTCGAAGGCGTGGCGGGCCCATCCGAGTTCTTCGCGCAGCCGACATGACCGCTCCAGGTGGTAGCCGATAGTCTCCTCGAACTCGAGAGCGCGATCGCTTGCGACGCGTTCGAGCCACGCAGCGAAGCGCTCGTGCAGCTCCGCTCGTGTCTTCTTCGCCATGCCCTCGTAGGCCGCGTCGCGAATGAGGATGTGACGGAACCGGAAGGCTTCATCAACGGCGAACGACGACTCGTTCGGTTGGATCAGCTCCTTGCGGGTCAGCGTGACCAGGCTCGGACCAATCTCGGAACGTGCGTCGTCGTCCGACAGCTCGCGAACGGCGCTGCCGTGGAAGACCTGTCCCTCCACGGAGCCGCCCTCGATCGCGGCCCGCTCGCTCGGCCCCAGCCGATCGAGCCGTGCGGCGAGCAGCGCATGGATGCTGTCGGGTACGGCGACGGTGGCGAGATCCTGCGTCGGCACCCATTGTCCGCTCGAGCGCCGCAGCAGACCATCGTCGATAAGCATCGCGAGGATCTCCTCGACGAACAGAGGGTTGCCTTCGGCGACGCTCGCAATCCGCGCCTCTGCTTGAGGTGCAAGCTGCGCCGATCCGAGCAAGTTCGCGATGAGGTGCCTAGCTTCCGTCCCCGTCAGAGGTTCGAGTTGGATGGTCACGCTCCGGGTCTCCTCGCCACCCCAGCCCGGACGATGCTCGAGGAGTTCGGCACGGGCAGCGCCGAGCAGCAGGATCGGGGCATGGCTCTGCCGCGCGATGTGCTCGATGAGATCGAGGAAAGTGGGCTCGGCCCACTGCAAATCGTCGAAGTGAAGGACGATCGGACGCACGCGCGCCACCGTTTCGAAGAGGCGGCGGATCGCCCAGAAGGTCTCTTCCTTCACCGCCACCCCCTGTTCGACACCGAGGAGTTGGCATAGTCGGGTGGTCACACGTGGCGCATCAAGGTCACCTTCCAGCAGTGCCGCGATCTTGCCTCGCTGCACGGCGGGCGGGTCCACGTCGCTTATTCCCGTGGCGGCGCGCACGGCCTCGAGGACCGGCCAGTAGTCGATGACGTCGCCATAGTGAAGGCACCGGCCCTGCAGCACCGTGGCCGAGCCTGACACCGCGCGGATGAATTCGGCGACAAGACGAGACTTGCCGACCCCGGCCGCGCCGAGGACCGTCACGAGGCGGCTCGATCGCTCGGAGGCGACGCGTGCAAAGTTCTCATCCAGTACCTTGCGTTCGCGGCTGCGACCGACCATCGGAGAATCGAGCCGCCGCGCGCGTCCCGGCGCGCCGTGCACGACGCGTAATAGGCGGTGTGCCTTCACTGACTTCGATTTGCCCTTCAGAGCGAGAGGCGAGACTGGCTCGGCCTCGACGGCGTCGCGCACTAGACGCAATGTGCTTTCGGCCAACAGGATTTCGCCCGCGGCCGCCGCCTGTTCGAGGCGTGCCGCGACGTTCACGGTGTCTCCTGTGACGAGCCGCTGGCCGGCCGAGGAATCGCCCGCGACCACCTCGCCGGTGTTGACCCCGGTGCGCACGGCGAGGGTCACGGCCCAGTCGCGCTCGAGCTCGG